>JAQXMD010000023.1 GCA_029012465.1 Oscillospiraceae bacterium
TACCCAAACCAGTGATATTGGCTGCATAGGGCACCTTTTTCAGCCGACACGCAAAGCCGCCATACACATTTGGTTTGATCGTGTATGTAACGACCAGATCCGGTCTTTCATGCTTCAGCAAAGCAACATAACGTTTTAGCAGCCCCAGATCAATAACCGGATTGACGCCTCTGCGATCAACAGGTGTATCCACAAATCTGCACCCCATGGCTATCAGCGGTTCCACCAGTTCTCCATAGGGAAGTGAAATCACAACCGAATGCTCCTTCAGAAGCTCCCCCAGCAATTCCTTTCTGAATTGATAGAGGCCAACATCATAATTTGTCAGGACTAGAATCTTCATTTCATTTTTCGTGCCGGTACCCCCACATAGGTTCCAGCCTCCTCAATATGTTTGGCAACTACCGTTCCTGCCCCGAGCATACAATCTCCAACAATGCTGAGATTGTTGCTTACCACTGCGCCAATTCCGATCCAGGTTCTCTGACCCACGGTAACGGTGCCAGCCAGATGTGCGCCGACAGAAACATGAACATAATCCTCCAGTTGGCAATCGTGATCCACCGAGGCACAGGTATTGATGATACAGCCTTTTCCCACTGTCGTTCCAGAATTGACCACTGCACCGGCCATTATCACCGTTCCAGCACCAATAGCAGCATCGTCTGCAACAACGGCCCTGGGATGTACAAGTCTCGGAATTGATACTCCGGAAGCTTCCAGAGCCTCCTGCATCTGCTGACGCACCGCTGCATTTCCGATTCCAACAAACACGTCGCAGCCAAGTTCCCCAGCCAGCACACTTTTTCCCACAACAGGATATCCTCCGCATTCCCGTACAGCACTGTTATCATCCAAAAAAACGATCTCATCATATCCGTTTTTCTTTGCAATGTCTGCGACGACTTTTCCATGGCCGCTGGCACCAATAATTGCTATTTTCTTCATATTCCACTCACTCTTCAGCCTGAACGGGGCTTCCCATAAATTCTTCCATGGATACGGAAGGATCAGAGGAAATACCATCCCGTCTCAAAACCGCCTTTACAGTATCCACGACAATTTTCACATCTCCGAGAAACGTAATATGATCCACATAATATACATCCATAGAAAACTTTTCTTCCCAGGAGAGACGATTGCGACCATGTACCTGAGCATATCCAGACAATCCTGGCCGCACGTCATGCCTATGCCGCTGTGTCTCATTATATCGCGGCAAGTAGCTAACCAGCAGCGGCCGCGGCCCAATGACGCTCATATCTCCCTTGATAATATTGAAGGCCTCCGGCAGCTCGTCCAGAGAGGTGGAGCGGAGAAATCGACCGTATTTGTTCAGACGCACATCATCTGGCAGCAGATTTCCGTCTTTATCCCTTCGGTTGTCCATAGAACGGAACTTTATCAGCCTGAAGATTTTTTCATCCTTACCCGGACGCTCCTGGGTAAAGAAGGGATTCCCCCGCATAAAAACCGCACCCAGAATAATCAGAATCAAGTACAGCCAAAAAAACACAATCACCGCCGCAAGTCCGCAGCAAAGATCCAGCGGGCGCTTAAAGTACCTCTCATATGGGCCATATGGAATATGCTTTTTTTCCATTTCTCTTTCCTCTTATGCAAAACACCGGCGAATAATCTCTATTATGACAGACTGCTCCTCCACCGTCATCTTGTTATCGCTGGGCAGGCACAGGCCTCTCTCGAACAGATCCATGCCCACATCCTCACTGCCGCCTTCGATATAGGCGTTGGTTGTAGCTCTGCCGTTGCCCTCTCTGGTGATAAACGGATGCATTCGGTACAGAGGCTGCATATGCATGGGCTTCCAAATTGGACGGCCCTCCGCATTGTACTTTGCCAAAGCTTCCAGTATCTCGGTGGGACAGCTTTTTCCCGGTTCACTGATATAGAGCGCTTTCTGTTCTCCACGAACCTGCCTGCACATGGCATTCTTGTCAATCAGCATACAGCTCAGCCAGAAGTTCGGCTCGCTGTTCTTCCCGTCGTAAGGATTCATCTGTACCGGAAGGTCTTTCAGTCCTTCCTTGTAGCGCATATAGATTGCTTTCTTCTGTGCGATATGCTCCTCGAGATGCGGAATCTGCCCACGGACAACGCCGGCAATCACATTGCTCATGCGGTAGTTATAGCCCAGCTCCTCATGCTGATACCACGGGGCAGCTTCCCTGCTTTGGGTTGACCATTTGCGCACCTTCTCAGCATCCGCCCTGGAATCAGTCAGGAACATTCCACCGGATGAGCCGGTGATGATCTTGTTTCCATTGAAGCTGATGCAGCCGTAATCCCCAAAGCCGCCTGTCTGTTTTCCTTTATATGCAGCGCCAAGGGATTCCGCCGCATCCTCTACGATCACGGCTCCATGAGCATCCGCGATTGCCTTTATTTCATCCATCTTTGCCGGTGTGCCGTAAAGGTGCGCGACCACAATCACCTTGACCTCCGGATACATCTCAAATGCTTTTTCCAGCGCCACCGGGTCCATATTCCAGGTGTCACGCTCGGAATCAATGAAAACAGGAATACCGCCCTCATATACCACAGGGTTCACTGTGGCATCGAAGGTGACATCGGAGCAGAACACCTTTTGGTTGCATAATGCCCCTTTTCCAATTTCCGGCTGACCATACATGGCTTCTCCGGCAAGCTTCATGGCAAGATGCAGCGAGGCCGTTCCTGACGATAACGCAACAGCATACCGTGTGCCAACCTTTTCGGCAACCAATCGCTCTACTTCGTTAATGTTCTTTCCTACCGTAGACATCCAATTTGTCTCATAGGCTTCGGTAACGTACTTCAATTCGTCACCATGCATGGTAGGTGACGACAACCAAACTTTATGCATAAATGGATTCATCCCAATCACCCCTCCATTTTGGCTCCCTATTCTAAGTATTATAACACATGTCTTTCCGGATTTCCACAGAAAGTGTCTATAATCTTCAAATTTGCTCCACTTTTTTCCACTTCCCTTGCCTCCTTCGGAAAAGCGCGGTATAATAATTGTAAATCTCCTTGGAGGAACCTCTTTTATGCTTCATTTCATCTACTGCCAGCCTCTCTGGCGTATCGTCCTTATCCTTCTGATCTCTCCCCTGCTGTGGGCATTTCTGGGCCAACTGATTGCCCATCGCCGTCTCAGATTCTGGAAGGGAATGAATCTTCTGCTGGCAGGAATATCTGTTCTTGTGATTCTGTATGCCACGCTTGGAAACCGCGCCGAAGATGTCCGGCAGGTGGTTCTCACGCCCTTTGCGTCCTTTTCAGAGGCAAAGATACAGCCGGAGCTGTACCGCTCCATGCTGATGAACGTGCTTCTGTTTGAGCCGCTGGGCCTGAGTCTGTCCCAGGGATTGCCAGTCAAGCAGTCATGGCTTCGGGTCTTGCTGCCTGTGCTTTTTGCTCTGTGCCTCAGCTGCACCATTGAAGCTTTACAATATCTGTTTTTCCTTGGCCGCACAGAGGCAGATGATGTGATGATGAACACCATCGGTGCCATGGTGGGAGCGCTGTCTCTGCCATTGACGGCATTTCTAAAGCTCCTTTTCTCCAAATATTCTGGGAATCAACATGCCTGATTGTGAAAAAACAGCCGCCGCCAATCGGGCAGCAGCTGCTTTTACCAGCTTCTCTTCACTGTACCGGGGTGCTCCGTTCTGTTTCCCACAGCGAATTCATCATGTCCGGAACAGAATATGCCGAAATCCCCGTGTTTGTTACAAGTCCTCCAGATCCGCCGCAGGAATGTCGTTGCACAGATTCTCCTGAGCCAGCTCCGTATCATAGGCAGGGTACGGGTCGGTTTGGATGGGTTTTGTGGTATGATACACCTTCAAATTGGCCCCGGCAGTTCCGCTTATGATGGGCTTCGCCTTTTCCTTCCCATGCTTTGCCTTTCCCTGAATCTCTGGCACCGATGTCTCCCGGCCCTTGCGGCCGGGTTTTGTCCATTCCGGACGGCTCATCCCCTGTTTTGCCATTCCTGTGCCTCCTGGGTTTCCGATTCCCTGGCCAATCCCGCCACCAGCTGCTGCATCTCCCCTTTGGAGGAAACCGAACGGGCTTTCTCCAGCACCGCGTCCTGCTTTGCCTCGGTCATGGCGGCAAAGCGCTTCATGGCTGCGGCATTCATGGCCAGAGCCATTCCAAATCCAATGGGCAGCTTCGTCTCATCCATATGCAATCACCTCAGGGGTAGTTTGGCGCACAGGCAGAGAATTATGCAGTGGTTCAGGATACAGACTGTTTCCGATGCGTCTCGCCCAAATTTCAAATGGCATTTGCTGCATTCACTCGATGGCTATCAGCGAATTCAGGGGCAGGAACGTGTTTGTTCCTGCCCCAATGTCATTTCTGTTTCAATTACTCTGTGGCGGTTGATTCCTGGGCCTGCAATGCTTCAATCACCCGTTCCGCCTCCGCCATGGCCTTCTCATCGGTGTTCAGAATACAGCCATAGACCGGGGCGTTTCGGTTCAAATCCAAGCAGAATTTTGTCCCGGTCAGGTCCGTTTTGGACGCAAGGATGTCTGTCCCCCATCTGTCCGGACGGGAGATCAGAAACAGCACATAGTCTCCCAAAAATACCGGCGCAACACTTTCGTCGAACTCTCCCAGTGGGCCGGGCCGCAGTTCCTTGATGGCAATGTTCACCCTTCCGTTGCCGTCCAAGTCCCCAAGGACGGACGCGGCAGCGCGGATGTCCTCCATGGCCTCGTCGCTCAGAGGCGGATCACAGAGGGTCACAACCGTGTAATCCGGTGCCTTACCCTTTTTGAGAAAATGCATCCCCACCAGCAGGCCGATCAGCACCAGCACAATCGGAATCGAAATCAGCGTCCACTTTTTGATGTCGTCTTTTCTGGTCTTTCCGTCATAGCGTTCCATGGAATTTCCCCCTTTCGGTTCCATGGTAGCAAAAGACTGTGTCCCCACTGTGTCCAAAAGAGAGATATTAGAATTGCTCTCCCAGATAGATGCTCACCCGGTTCTGAATAACACGGGCGGTTTCCTCAGCGGACTTGTCACCAGCAAAGAAGGCTTCGGCCTCCTCCATGACGATTTGCGCAACCGGAGAATCGTAGACCGTCGAGCAGCCCGCATCGTAGGGCAGCGCTTTGGCGGCAGCAAAGTCCGCCTCCGCGGCGTCCTCCGCGTACATTTCTGCGTAGCTGTCCTCTTTCTCGTTGAACACATCCTCCCGGATGGAAGCAAAGCCATAGGAATTCTTCTGGAAGTCATAGGACATCAGTTCCCGGACAAAGTCCCATGCCACATCCGGATGGCTGCCCACCGTGGTAATGGATACGCACCCGCTGAAGGTCAGATTCATGCCATTGCCCCCGGCACCGGGATAGCCGATGAGGGTCAGTCCCTGTTCCTTTGCGGGGATCATAGTTTCGATGGCAAAGTTCCCAAAGCGACCCATGACGGACTCCACCTTCATGAGATTGTTTCCAAGGCCCTCCTCCCAGTTTTCCTCCGCACTGCATCTGTCCCGGCAGACGGTGAGCAGGTCGATGAACGTCTGGTTCTCAAAATCGCAGGTTCCCGCTGTGTAGTCCACAAAAGCGCCCATACCGGTTTCCAGCAGCATATTCAGCAGCGTTTTCCCATCGCCGCCCCAGATGGTCATACCCTCCGGGAGATTCTTGGCTGTGTCGCAGAACTCCTCCAAGGTCCAGCCCATTTCTTCCCCCACATACTCGCTGGGGGCAACCAGTGTTCTTGCGTAAAACTCCCGCGGGAACAGGTAGAAGCTCCCGTAGGTCTCCTGAATCAGCTCCACACAACTGGGGATAAAGTCCGACATACTGAGCTCCGGGTCTGCCTCCACCAAAGGCCCCAGATCCGTGAGATAACCCTTTGCTCCATAGAGCTGGGCAGAGGGCGGATCATCCACCCAGTCCCCGTCCCAGCAGATGAGGTCCGGAGGTGTGTCACTCTGCATCAGCATTTGCAGCTCCGACGCGCTGCCGAAGGTAATCACCTCAATGCGGTAATTGGGATTCCTGCGGTTGAAGCTGTTCATCTGCTCGGTAATCATCTGGTCAAGGGATTCTGTCCAGGTCC
>JAQXMD010000024.1 GCA_029012465.1 Oscillospiraceae bacterium
AGAATACAAAGGAGTTCGCCGTAAGGAAAAGACCGAACCCCAATGGACACACCCTCGTATCGTTTACACAATTCGCAACATCAAGTACACGGGTGTTATGACCAACCACACGAGAGAAAGCCGCCATATCCGTGATAAGAATCAGCGGCGTGTTCCTATGAGTGAGTGGATCATCCATCCCGACGCTCATGAAGCCATCGTGTCCCGCGAGGAATGGGAGCAAGCAAACGAAATGCTCCGCAACCCGAAGAAAGTTGTTAAGTCAGTTCTTGAACAGCCAGACCGAGTTTATTACTGTGCTCATTGTGGCAGAAAGCTCCGCAAGACCTACGGCTCCGACCAGTATTATTCTTGTGTATCTGCCAAGTATCACCACGACAGCGAGTGCTCCTGTATTCGTCTGAAAAGAAGCGAAATGGAAGATATTCTCGTTGAAGCGTTGCGAGCGCAAATTAACTTTGTGAAGCAGACAAGGCAGACCGCCAAGAAAGAAAATGTCTCTCCGAGCGTGCAGTGCTACCGTGCCATCACGCAGATTGACAAGGAACTGGCACAACTCCAAAACATGAAGATGGAACGCTATGAAGCGTATCGCTCCGGTGAAATCAGCCGTGAGGAGTTCATCAAAGTCAAAGACCAAATCACTACGCAGGCTGATGAACTGACCTCAAAAAAAGAACAGCTTGAAAGAGACTATCAAGCCATGCTCCAAGCCAAGCAACACGAGGCAGAAACAAAAGCCGAGTTCTCACAAGCTGAAAAGGTTCTTGCTGACTTCGATGCAGGATTGCGAGAGCATCTGTATGAAGCAATCGAGCAAGTAATCGTAACCACCAACGAACAAATTGAAATCAAGTGGGTATTTGCAGACATCTTCGCTCAGAAGGAAGAAATCTGCTGATTTTGAGCAAAACAGCCCTTTTGCCCCTATTATTACACGAGCACCCCTGATCATCGAGAACGGTTGAGAAGGGGCGGAAACGGTCGAAACCCTTGCTATTTCAATGGTTTTGACCGTCTCCCGAATTTTTTGCCCCTCTCTTGACACGTCGAGATGATCTCGGCAGAGTGGTAATCCCCAAGGAGATACGCCGTACCCTCAGAATCCGGGAGGGGGACCCCCTGGAAATCTACACGGAGAAGGATGGGGAGGTCATTTTCAAAAAATACTCTCCCATGGGGGAGCTTAGTCAGTTTGCCGATCAGATCTGTGAAAGCCTTGGCCGGAATACGGGCAGGATCGCCGCAGTGGCAGACCGGGACGGTATCATTGCTCTCAGCGGTGCCCCCAGACAGGAGCTCCTCGACAAACAGAACTCTCCGGAGCTGGATCAGCTGATGCAGCAGCGAAAGTCCTACCGGTATACCGGCGGCAACAAAATCCGGGCTGCAGCAAATGTGGACAATTACTTCCTTGGGGTTGCGACGCCCATCCTGTCGGAGGGGGACCTGATGGGCTGCGTCATGGTCCTCATGGACGACAAGTCAGCGCCGGTGGGAGAGACCGAACAGAAAATCTGTCAGACGGTAGCCGGCTTCCTTGGAAAACAGATGGAAACCTGATATATGATTGACACCCGAATGGGTGTCAATCATATATACTATAAAGGTAAAATATAATTACGATTAATATTGACAAATAATTTACATTGTGGTATATTGTTTACAACATCCAATGAGCCATAGAAGAAAGGAGAAAAATCCATGGGAAAAACAGATGATATTTTTGAGAAAAGCGTGGATACAGAGGAAGAGACTGTATTCCATGAGGAAAAGAAGGGCCGCAAGGGCAGGGCGATGAAAACCCCCGGTTCTGCGGCAAAAAAGGCAGGACGGATCACGGTGCTGATTATGTCGGCGCTTCTGGTGATCGGAATTGCGACGACCTGTTGGTACACGGTGGATGACAAGCAGCAGGCTGTTGTGACAACCTTCGGCGCTGTCACCGATGTAACAGAGGCTGGCGTTCACTTCAAGCTCCCTCTGGGCATCCAGAAGGTTGAGAAGGTGAATGTGAATGTCTATCAGAAAATTGAGCTGGGCTACCGCACTGATCAGACCACGGATGAGGGCTATGAGATCATCGAAAGCGAAACAAAGATGATTACCGGTGACTATAACATTGTCAACGTGGAATTCTTTGTGGAGTATAAGATCTCCGATCCGGTTACATATCTGTACGGCTCCTATGAGCCGGAGCTGGTTCTGAAGAACCTGATCCAGAGTCAGGTCAGAAACGTGGTGGGTTCCACCGCGGTGGATGATGTGCTGACAGATGGAAAGGAATCCATTCAGATGCAGGTGAAGGAGCTTGTGACCGATGTGCTTCAGGATTATGACATTGGACTTGCACTGGTGGATGTAAAGATTCAGGACTCCGATCCGCCCACCCAGGACGTCATTGAAGCCTTCAAGGCAGTGGAAACTGCAAAACAGCAGGCGGAAACCGTCGTCAATGAGGCAAAGGCCTATCAGAATGCCCAGATTCCCGACGCCCAGGCCCAGGCCGACCAGCTGACCCAGAATGCGGAGTATCTCAAGCAGGCCCGCATCAACGAGGCCCTGGAGCAGGTGGCCATGTTCAACGCCATGTATGAGCAGTACCGGCTGAATCCGGAGATCACCCGTTCCCGTATGTACTACGAGGCGATTTCCGAGGCCCTTCCCGGTGTAAAGATTTACATTGATACCACCGGCGGAGACAGTGTGGAAATGATGCTCCCCCTTGAGAGCTTTGCTGATGCAACTACCCCCGTTCCCACAGCCGGGAACGAATCCTGACAGGAGGTGTTCAGGCTATGAAAAAGATCATTGCATTGGTCGTTACACTTGTTTTGCTGCTGGTGATCGGCTTTGGCGCAACCTATACGGTTGCGGAAAACGAATATGCCTGTGTGGTGCGGTTTTCCAAGATCATCTCCATCACGGAGGAAAGCGGTCTGCATTTCAAGGTGCCCTTTATCGACAGCGTCAAGTCCTTCCCCAAGGCCACCATGCTCTATGACATTCCGCCCTCTGAGGTGCTGACCTCGGACAAGCAGAATATGACCGTTGACAGCTATGTACTCTGGCGGGTGTCCGATCCCAAGCTGTTTTATCAGACCTTGGGCTCCACCGTGGCTGCGGAGGACCGTCTGGACGCACTGACCTACAACGCCCTGAAAAATGTCATGGGTACGCTGGCTCAGGCGGATATCATCAATATGGATGCAGCCTCTGAACGAAATGACATTTATTCGGGTATCGCGGTGAATGTGGAGGAGCTGGCCAAGGCCTATGGCATTGACGTGGTGGATATTAAAATCAAGCGGTTTGATCTGCCGGAGTCCAACGAAAACGCTGTGTATGCCCGTATGATTTCTGAGCGGAATCAGATGGCTGAGAAGTTCTCTGCAGACGGCCAGTATTCCGCAAGCCTGATTCGCAATGATGTGGACAAGCAGGTGAACATTCTCATTTCCAATGCCGAGGCAGCTGCCGCCCAGCTGGAGGCTGAGGGCGAGGCTGAGTACATGCGCCTGTTGGCGGAGGCCTACGACACGGACGACAAGAAGGAATTCTATGAATTCACACTGGCTCTGGATGCCCTGCAAAAGACGCTGGATGGGGATGAAAAGACCATCATTCTCAGCAAAGATTCTCCCCTGGCACAGATTTTGATGGGGGTCAGCGAATAACGGAAAAGACCTGAAATATCATGGGCAGCAGTGCCGTCTGAAAGCTGGCGTTTTGATGGCGACCTGCTGCCCATGACCTGTACATGATAGCGGTTCTGTTCAGTAGGGCGGGGAATCTCAATGTAAAAGTTGAATTGACAACCGGAGAAACTGTATATGGCTGGTGAGATTCCCGGATTCAATCAGAGAATTTGGCAATGTGGTCACATCTGTTCAAATCGGAATCATTGCAATTTATACATTGGCGGTGTATGGAGCTGCAAAAATAAAGCATTAGGTTGGGGAATGTGTTGGTGAGATTCCCATTTGGCATTGGACACACCATCCACTTGCAAAAAACTGCCCACGGTATACCTGATTTGGCGTACCGTGGGCAGAGATGCGTTATTCAGCTTAAGTCTTCCGGGGAATAGCGGGTGAGCAGGTAATCAGAGAGCCAGGCGGTGAGCTTTTCTGCGCCGGAACGGTTGAGATGGTTGGGGTCCACAAAGTCAGTGCCCTCGCAAAGCCCGACTTCCCGGAAAAGATCCGGAACGTTGAAGTCCAGATAGGAAACACCGTTTTCTTCGGCAAAGGCAGCGTCTGCCTCCGCATGGGCTTCGTCCCAGCCCTCCCGGGGAAGTCGGATCATAATGAGCTCCACGCCCTGCTCCTGACAGAGGGAAATGGTCTTTTCATACCAGTACTTGCAGTCCTCCACATAGTCGGCAGGTGCTTCGGAAACCGGGTTCCGTTCCCCGGTAAAGACATCGTCCAGCAGGATGGAACCCTTTCCCGGGTCTGTGCAGCTGGAAAAGGGCCATGTGAAATCCTCGGCAGTCAGGTCGTGCCACCGATCATGGTAGCGGAGCACAGGCAGAAGATAGCTGAGCATATTCTGCCGGGTTTCACCGATGGTGTTCCGGATGGCTTTGACCTTGTCCAGGGAAAGGGGCATATAGTCAAAGGCATAGCGTACATATGGCTCATACTCGTCGGGGTCATAGCTGTCGTACAGGAAGGAGAAGTCCGCAAGAATGACCTTTACGTTGTGGTGCTCAATGACCTCCCTGGTGTAGTAATAGGTCACGGCGGGAGCCTGAACGGCGGTGGCACGGCAGTAGGCGTCAATGCCGTAATCCTCGGCCATGGCAGCGGTGTCGATGCCCCGGAGTACCTGAGAGCTGCCGATGGTGACGACGGAAATGGCATCCTCTGGCTGCGCCAGATAGGCTTTTGTGGTTTTTCCAAAACAGGAATCACCGGTATTCCAGTTGGGGGTCAGGACAGGGCCGGCGGCAACGGCCAGAGTCAGAAGCACAAGCAGGAGCAGCGCGGTTTTTCTAATAAATTTACCCATGATGCACCTCCTCAATAACCCATATAGATGAAGTCAGCGGAGTTGTATCCGGGACCATAGGCGCCCAGCAGCACCACCAGAATGACGATCAGCAGGTACATGCACCAGCGCTGTACCAGAGGACGGCTGAAAATCACCTGACTGACAGAATAGCCCCGCTCCTGGGCAAGGCTGATACAGAACAGTGCCGCTGTTGCAACCGCGACAATGGCGTAATCCCATCCGGTGAGGCCCAGCCCCCAGATGGTGAAGTCGCGAAAATTGGGCACAAAGGCGTGGAACATCATGGAAGCACCCTGACGGAAGCCGGAAGCCCGGGAGAAGAACCGGCCCATCATCACAAGGAACAGAGTTCTGAGAATCTGGAAGGCCTGAAACAGCTTGCTGTCCGGATTGACCCGGAGCTTTTTCGATACCTTCAGGATCATTGGTTCAAAGAGAATGCCCAGAATGATCAGTCCCGCGTGATAAAGACCGAAGGCGGCGTGCATGAACTGTGCGCCGTGCCACAGACCGATAATCACAAAGCTGACCAGCTGGCAGAGAATCACCGTGACCATTTTGCCATAGGTGTTGCCCATGACTTTCCGGCACTTTTTGGACAGTCTGGTCATGGGCTTGGACAGGCTCATGGGGTAAAAAATGTAATCACGGCACCAGGAACCCAGAGACATGTGCCAGCGGCGCCAGAACTCCGGTATATTTTTGGAGAAATAGGGCCGCTCAAAGTTCTTGGCCAGTTCAACGCCGAACATCAGGGAAACACCGGCAGCAATGTCAATTCCGCCGGAGAAGTCACAGTAGAGCTGCAATGTATAGAAAACCGCGGCAAACATCAGAAAGGTGCCGGTGTACTGGGGATATGTATCAAAGACGGCGGCAACCAGAACCGCGGCCCGATCCGCAATCACCAGCTTTTTGAATATGCCAAACATGGCCAGCAGGGCACCACGGCGGAGGTTGTCGTAGTCAAAGTCATTCCCCGCATAAAGCTGGTGCGCCAGCTGACTGTGACGGGCAATGGGGCCCTGGACGATTTGGGGGAAGAAGGAGAGGAACAGCGCGAATTTCAGGATATTCCTGTCCGCGGCAACTTTTCCCCGGTACACATCGATTTCATAGCCCATGGCCTGAAAGGTGTAAAAGGAAACGCCCAGAGGCATCACAAGGTCGAAGGTCCGCTCAGACACCGGAAGCCCCACCAGCCCGCAAAGCCATGCGGCGCCGGAGGAAAAGGCATTGAGATACTTCAGCAGAATCAGATAGCCGAAGTTGATCACAAGCACCAGCACAAGCACCCGCCGGGCCTGCTTATCGGCCTGAGCCTTGAGGGCTTTTTTCTCGTCACGGGTCTCAGCCTGGGACAATAGAACCTTCTGCCGTTCGCGAATCCGTTCCAGAACCAGCGCTCCAAAGAATGCAGTCAGAATGGTACCGATAAAATACAGGACCAGTCCTCCGGCTGCCACCAGATAGAACAGCATGCTTCCGGCCAGAAGCACAGTCCACCGGAGGTGTTTCGGAAAGCGATAGTACAGAACAACGCAAACGGCAGTCAGCAGAAAGAATGGAATGGAAATAAAATTCATTCCGGGTTACTCCACGATCATGCTCTGAACAAGCTCGACCATAGCATCAACGCTGTTGAAATTTTCGGGGGTGAGATCGGCGACGGTGATCTCAATATCAAAGGCTTCATTGAGGTCGCCCACCAGAGTGACAATGTCAAAGGAATCAAGGACCTCGTCATCAATCAGTGCGGTTTCGGTCTCGAAATCCACATCGGACCGCAGTGCGGTCAAAAGCTCCAGAATCTGCTCACGCATAGTGTTAAGCTCCTTCCAATGTAATGTTGAAATTCAGGTAGTTTCTATATTCCCGGCAAGGAACATCTGCCTGAGGGCAGGACGATCCAGCTTGCCGTTTTTGTTTTTGGGCAGAACAGGCATCCACTGAAGCCGGCCGGGCACCATGATCTTCGGCAGGCTCTTCATCAGTGCCCGGGTAATCTCCCGGTCCGCGGCCTGAGGGCCGTCATAGCAAAGGACGATCTGTTCGCTCAGGTCATCATAGATGCAGCAGGCATCGTTGATCTCCGGCAGCTTGACGGCGGCACATTCCACCTCGCCCAGCTCCACCCGATGGCCCTGATGCTTGACCATGGTGTCTCTGCGGCCATGGAACCAGAGTATGCCGGAATCGTCCCATGCGCCCATATCGCCGGTGCGGTAAATCCGCTCGGGATAATTGGATTGCAGGGGATTCTGACAGAATACGTCGTTGGTGCGCTCCGGCGCGTGATAGTAGCCAAGGGCCAGACAGGTGCCCCGGACGCAGATTTCTCCCAGCTCCCCTGGAGCAGTGACCAGCTTGTCCCCGTCCAGCAGGAATACGCCGCTGTTGCCGAAGGGACGGCCGATGGGGAGAGCTTCTCCGTCTCCGAAGGACCGGTCCACAATGTAATAGGTACAGTTGCAGGTGATCTCGGTGGGGCCGTAGAGGTTCACATAGACAGCCTCCGGCAGATATTGCCGCCAGTAATTGAGGGTTTTGCAGGGCATGACCTCCCCGGAAAACATGATTTTGCGAAGCCCCTGGGGACAGCGGGTGTGGAAGGTGTCCAGGGCGGCAATGATCTTCAGTGCGGGAACGGCCCATATGATGGTGTTGACCTGACGGTCGATGAGACGGTCCACAAGGGACAGGGTTATGGTAAACAGCTTTTTCTCCAGAACCTCCATCCGTCCGCCGGTTTTCAGGGTCAGGTAAATGTCCTTGGTGGAAACGTCAAAATCAAAGGGGGCCTGATTGCCGAATACGCTCCGGCTGTCCAGCTCCAACTCTCCGGACAGGTTTTCGGCCAAATCGATTACGGAGCGGTGAGAGATCAGGACGCCCTTTGGAACACCGGTGGAACCAGAGGTGAAAATGCAGTAGAGGGGATTTGTGTCCAGATGTCGCCGGGAAACGGCGGCAAGAAGCGAATTGTCTGCTTCGCCTGCGGAGATGGTCTCATAATCCAACATGGGCAGAGACTCGATGGGGCAGGGGACAGGACGGGTGGTAGCCCGGATCATCAGCTGGGGCACCATGGTTTCATACATGGACTGGATGCGGGCCTTGGGGAGACGGGGATCAATGGGAACGTAAAAATTCCCACTGGCCACGATACCAAGAAACGCGGCGACGGTCTGAATATTCCGGTCAATCAGCACGAAAACAGGCTGTTCTCCCTGAGGGGCATACTGGGCCACAGCGGTGGCCACGGATCGGACACGCCGGGCCAGCTGACCGTAGGTCAGGCTGGAATTTCCGTCGGCAAAAGCGGTCTTTTCCGGGGCTTCCCGTTCCTGTTTCCAAAGGTATTCCAATACGTTGGTTTGCACAATATCCCTCCCTGATTGTAAACATTACTACTCTACCACATGGAGGAAAGGTTGTCAAGATTCCAACATTTTGCGGCTTTTTCCCTCTTTTTGGGTGGAGAATTTCGTCCAAACAGGGATACAGACCAGCCCACGGCTTTGGGCAGAAGCCGTGGGCTTTCCTAATGGTTTAGATTCTCATGGCAAGGGCGTAAGCATCCCGGATGGCATTACGCATATTGCCGGGCTGGCGGCAATCGCCGATCATATAGAACTCCGGCGCGGCAAAGCGGAAGGCAATGGCGGAAGTGCTGTTGGGCTCCATACCGCCGCAGGCCACCACGTCGTCGCATTCTACGGTGCAGGTA
>JAQXMD010000025.1 GCA_029012465.1 Oscillospiraceae bacterium
GGAAAAGGTATAGGTTGTCATGTTTTACTCCTTACATTGATGTCGTTATTTTGTGAAAGAATGTCCCTCATTTCGATATATCAAGGGCATGACTGTAGGGACGGCCATTGGCCGTCCGCCTGTAAGCACCCAATCCTGTCCGGGTCGGATGGCCGATGGCCATCCCTACAAGGTTGGTTTCCTCGTTCGGCGGGACGTCCGGGAGGCCGTCCCCGACGCCCCGTTTTTACGGAAATGCAGTTTACATAACGTTGTAGGGGCGATTATCAATCGCCCGTTTCCGGTAGTGGGCAGGGCGGGCGAATACTATTCGCCCCTACTCCCCCAAATGGAAATTCACGCCAATCAGATCGCTCTTGTGGCATTTTTCAACCACTGACGCTCTTCCTCATTGAACATGGGGCTGAGGGTTTCATAGACCTTGGCGTGGTAGTCGTTGAGCAGCTTGATTTCCTCCTGAGAGAGCATCTCGGGAACAATGGCCTCCAACTCAAAGGGGCACAGGGTCAGGGTCTCAAAGCCGTAGAAGGTGCCGTACTGGTTCACCATCCGCTCCTCGCAGAGGATCAGATTTTCCAGACGGATGCCGAACTTGCCTGCCAGATAAAAGCCCGGCTCATTGGAGGAGATCATACCCACCTCCATCGCTGCCGCGCCGCCCCGGCTGCCATAGCGGATGTTCTGGGGACCTTCATGGACGGACAGAAGGTAGCCAACGCCGTGGCCGGTGCCGTGGTTGTAGTCCAGACCCAGATCCCAGAAGGGCTTCCGGGCGATGTAGTCAAGGTTCAGGCCGGTGCAGCCCTTCTTGAATACCGCTGCGCCCAGCTGCAAATGGCTCTTGAGCACCAGGGTGTAGTAATACTTCATCTCATCGGTGAGCGGTCCCAGCACGAAGGTACGGGTCACATCGGTGGTGCCCTCCTGATAGTGTCCGCCGGTGTCGCAGAGCACCAGGCCCTCGGGCTTCATGGGAACATCGGTTTCCGGGGTGGCACTGTAGTGAATGATGGCGCCGTGGGGGCCGTAGCCGATAATGGGGGCAAAGGAGGGGCCGAAATAGTGCTCCTGCTGCTGACGGAAGGTCTCCAGCTTTTCGGCGGCGGAGATTTCGGTGACGGTCTCCCCGCCAACAGTCTCCTTCAGCCACTTCATAAAACGGGTCAGAGCTGCGCCGTCCTTGATGTGGGCAATGCGCATGTTGTCGCATTCGGTCTTGGTCTTGATGGCCTTGGGCAGCTCCGTGGGGTTCCTGCCGGAAATCAGCTTCACAGAAGGGTCCATGTTCTTGAGAATGGAAAAGCTCAGCTTGGCGGGGTCAATGAGCACAGCAGTGCCGGGAGCGATGGACTTCACATCCTCATAGATGTCCAGATAGGGACGGAAGCCAATGCCGTCCGCCTCCAGATGCTGCCGCAGCTCCGGAGAGAACTTCTTCTCATCGGTGTAGAGCCAGCAGCCGGTCTCGTCCAGCAGCACAAAGCTCAGCACCACCGGGCAGCAGGCCACATCGTCGCCGCGAATGTTCAGCAGCCAGCAGATGTCGCCCAGAGAGGTGAGAATGTGCACATCAGCCCCCTGATTCCGAACGTCGGTCCGGAGAGCGGCAAGCTTATCAGCACGGCTGCGGCCGACATATTTCTCATCCAGCTCCCAGGCAGGAGCCTGAGACATGGGGGGACGGTCCTCCCAGATCTCTCCCACCAGATCCAAGGCGTGGCTCACCGATGCGCCCTTGGAAAGGGCGATCTTCTCCAGCTCCTCGCCGGTGCCGGAGGTCATGGTTCTGCCGTCAAAGCCCAGCACCATATCTGCTGTCAGGGTGTCCTTTACCCACTGGTGGATGGTGGGAACCTCCGGCTCGCCCATTTTCATCAGGTCAATGCCGGAGCCGGAAAGCTGGTCGGCTGCCTGCAAAAAATAGCGGCCATCGGTCCAGAGCCCAGCCCAGTCCTGAGTAATTCCCAGCGTACCGGCGGAGCCGTCAAAGCCGGAGATGAACTCCCGGCAGCCAAAATAGCCCCCGCAATACTCCGAACCGTGGAAGTCATCGGTGGGAATGATGTAGATGTCCACGCCTGCGGCGGCCATTTTCTCCCGTAGGTGAATCAGTTGCTGTCTCATAATTCCAAGTCCTTTCTATGATTGTGAAATCTATCAATATTTGTGATTTGGCGATGTTGCAGATTTAGTTTACATAATCTCTCATACGGAGATTTCCGTGAAATGGTGTAGTACTCTGTAACAGCTCATTTTTTACGAATGCAGTAAAATGGTTCTGCTTGCGTGTGATAAGCGCCCAAGGCAGGTATTTCAATTTAGTCATTACGAGCCAGTGCGCACACTGGCGTAGTAATCTCCGGTGTTCTGAAATGAAGAAACTGCTGTAGTCCATCCTCAGTCAGCTTCGCTGACAGCTCCTTCTCCAAGGAGCTTTTTGGGGTGCACACCAGCGGTGCGTTGCGGATGAATGTGCGTATTGTTGTCGCACACATGGGCACCGCCCCGCAGGGGCGATTTCACCCATCCGAAGGATGGATTTCACCCGGCCTGTGGCCGGATTTCACCTGGCCAAAGGTCAGATTTCACTGGGGCGGAAGCCCCTATGCCTGGGTGCAACAGCCCCCATCATTTCGCCTCGTACCAGCTCTTACCCCCGTGGGCCTCGGCAATCAGGGGCACGCTCAGGGAGGCGGCGGATTCCATTTCCTCCGTGACCAGCTGTTTCACGGTTTCCTCCTGGGATTCCGGGCATTCCACAATGATTTCATCGTGTACCTGCAAAACCAGCCGGGCACTGAGCCCCTCTTGCTCCATGCGCTTTGACACCCGGAGCATGGCGATTTTCATAATGTCGGCGGCAGTTCCCTGAATGGGGGTGTTCAGGGCCATGCGCTCGGCCCCGGAGCGGACGTTAAAGTTGGTGCTCTTCAGCTCCGGCAGGGCACGCTTTCTTCCATAGGCGGAAACCACGAATCCGGTTTCCCGGGCGTCGGCCACCACATTCTTCATATAGTCCCGAACCCCCTGATAATGGCTCAGATACCCCTCTATATAGGCCTTTGCCTCCTTACGGCTGACCCCAAGGTCTCCAGCCAGGGAGAAATCCGAAATGCCGTAGACGATGCCGAAGTTCACGGCCTTGGCGCTGCGGCGGAGCTGGGGCGTGACCTCCTCCGGGGAAACACCGAACACCGTAGCGGCGGTGACGGTGTGAAAATCCTCCCCGGACAGGAAGGCATCCCGCATCACCGAATCTCCGGCCATGTGGGCAAGGACCCGAAGCTCAATCTGGCTGTAGTCCGCATCCACCAGCACGTTGCCCGGGGCGGGAACAAACATCTTGCGAATCTCTCCTCCCAGCTCCGTGCGAACGGGGATGTTCTGGAGGTTGGGGTTTGCAGAGGACAGCCGTCCTGTGGCGGTGACCATGTTCTGGAAGGTGGTGCGGATACGCCCGTCCCGGCCAATGACCTTCAACAGTCCCTCGGCGTAAGTGGAGCGGAGCTTGGTGAGCATCCGGTAGTCGATGATGGCGGGAATGATGGGGTGCTTGTCCTTGAGCCCCTCCAAAACGTCAATATTGGTGGAGTAGCCGGACTTGGTTTTCTTCCCGTGGGGCAGCTCCAGGGTTTCAAAGAGCAGGGTGCCCAGCTGCTTGGTGGAGTTGATATTGAAGGGGCCGCCGGCGTAGCCGTAGATCAGGGCCTCGCAGTCGGAAATCCGCTGGGACAGCATGGCCTCAAAGGCGGTCAAAGCGTCCCGGTCCACCAGAACGCCGGTGTGCTCCATATTTGCCAGCACCGGGCACAGGGGAAAATCAATGTCGAAATAGACCCTTTCCATGCCCTCCTGCCGGACAAGGGCCGGAAGGACTTCATAGAGGGCCTTTACCGCGGCGGCGCATCCCCCGGGGCCGGGAGAAATGGCCTGATGGCAATAGTGCTCCAGCAGTCCATCCAGCGGGTAGCCCGAACGGGCCGGCTCCAGCAGATAGGCGGCAAGGGCGGTGTCGTAAACAAAGCCCTCTATGCCGCAGCCCAGCTCCAGCAGAGCGGTCATCATGGACTTGCAGTCGTGGGTGATTTTGGGGAGGGCAGGGGTGAAAACCCCATCCAGCAGCCGGGGCCATTCCATAAGACCCAGCTCCTGCTGGGCGGCGGAGTAAACCCTGTCCCCCATACAGAGGGCAAGCACGCTGATGTCCTCATTGCACCACAGGGCAACAGGCTCGGTCTGGTTCTTCAACTGGGAAAGAACCTCCTCCAGATTGTCCGCCGTCACGGGGATTTCCTCCATCTGGGAGCATTCTTCTGTGGGGACAGTCTCCGGCTCCAGCAGCCGGTATTTTTCAATGAGCCGACCAAAGTCCAGACTCCGGAACAGCTCCAGCACCCTCTGCCGGTCCCAGGGGACGATCCGGTTGTCCTCCGGGGAGAATTCCATGGGCGCGTTTTTGCGGATGGTGGCAAGGTCATAGCTCTGATAGGCGGAGCCTTTGCCCTCGGCAAGCTTTTTCCGTACCGCAGGCTTGATGTCCGGGCTGTCCAGATGGTCATAAACCCCATCCAGAGAGCCAAACTGAGCCATGAGGGCCTTGGCGGTCTTTTCTCCCACCCCGGGAACGCCGGGGTAGTTGTCAGAGCTGTCCCCCATGAGGGCCTTCAGGTCGATGAGCCCCTTTGGGGCAAAGCCGTATTCGGCAGAAAATACCGCCGGGGTGTAGTTGACGCTCTGGGTTTTGCCCCCTTTGGAAATGACCAGCTTCACGGTCACATGGTCGTCCACCAGCTGGAGGGAATCCCGGTCGCCGGTGACAATGACGCAGTCCCAGCCCTGATTTTCACAGAGCTGACCCACCGTACCCAGAAGGTCATCCGCCTCCCATCCCTGCATAGAATAGAAGGGGATGTTCATGGCGGAGAGAATGTCCCGGAGAATGGGCAGCTGGGAAGCCAGCTCCTCGGGCATGGGCTTTCTGGTGGCTTTGTAGTCGTCATAAGCCAAATGCCGGAAGGTAGGGCCCTTTTCATCAAAGGCCACCGCCAGAGCCTCGGGCTGTTCCTCATCCAGAAGAGACTGGAGAATATTCAAAAAACCATAAATAGCTCCCGTGGGCTGACCGCTTCGGGAGGACAAATACCCCACGCCGTAAAAAGCGCGGTTCACGATGCTGTTTCCGTCAAGAATCATCAGTTTCATAGACGTTTCCTCCGTCTTGCCATATAGTATAAGTATATGCAAATCACAGTGAAAAGTCAACCAAATCGCCCTGACTGGGGCGGGTGGAGAAAATAGTATTGCATTTTTGAGATACGTTACAAAAAGAACGGAATGAAAAGAACGAAACATTGACAAATTCGTAGATCAGCGTTATGCTTAGCATGAAGAAATTTGCAAGACTTAATGCTTTGAAGTATTCGTAAGGAGGAATCAATTATGGCAAAGGCAGATATTCTCTTTGACAAAACGGAGTTTGTGCTGCGCATGGCCGACAAGCAGGCTATGACCATGAACATCCGTGCCGATCAGATCCAGACGATTACCATTCAGCCCACCATGGTGAAGAAGCTTTTCAAGAAGGTTGAATCTGAGGTTATTCTCATCAAGATGAAGGGCGGCGCAGGCGGCCCCGGTGGTGGACCTGGTGGCCCCGGCGGCGGTCCCGGCGGCGGCGACAGCGGCATGCCCCTCCAGAAGGAGGCCTTTGAGGCCAAGGAAAAGGGCTCCTGGGAAAAGTGCAAGACCCAGATGCTGAAGTTCGCAAAGAACAACAACATTACCCTCCACGAGGAGAAGGAAATGTGGGAGCCTCCCAAGATGGAAGGCGGCATGTAATTCCATACATAGCATCAGGCGGTATCCGGAAACGGGTACCGCTTTTTGGTGCTGCCGTACCGGCAGCACCGTTGAAATCTGACCTCCGGTCAGGTGAAATATGCTGTCGCATGTGAAATCGCCCCTGCGGGGCGGTGCCCATGTGAGTGATAACAATACGCACATTTATCCGCAACGGGTTGTAGGGGCGCACCCGTGTGCGCCCCCGTTGCAGGTACTCCGAACACGGAGATTTCTGGTTGTTTACCAGCGAAGTTTACATAACTTTGTAGGGGCGAGTATTACTCGCCCGTTTCCGGTGGTGCGCAAGGCGGGCGAATGATATTCGCCCCTACCCCATAACAAGGATATGTTTGTAGGGGGCGGCGTCTCCGATGCCCCGCCTTTTCTTCGTGGGAGAAGGGGGTATTGCCCAGTTCATTTCCCGATTCCCATCATTTTATCACATACAAATTCAAAAAAATGTGAAAAGGCCCTTGACAAACGAAAAATGCGGAGGTAATATATCCACGGTTAGCTGAAGCTAACCATTTAGTGCCCGGTTAGTTAGCCGAGGCTAATTCTCATAGAGCAAGGAAGGTGAGCCAATGATGCCCCTTACATTTGCGGATACCGATACAGAATATGTGGTCAAAGGGATCAGCGGAAAACCGGAGGTCAGAAAGCATCTGGAAAACCTGGGCTTTGTGCCGGGCTCCGGCGTATCCGTCATCAATACCATCGGCGGGAATGTCATCGTAAAGGTGAAGGAGTCCCGGGTTGCAATCAGTCGGGAAATGGCCCGGAAGATCATGGTCTGATTTTCTGCGGTATAAATCTCATAACAAGGAGGAGATCCTATGAAAACACTTCGGCAGGCGAAGGTCGGAGACACCGTCAGGGTGGTAAAGCTCCATGGGGAGGGCGCGGTGAAGCGCCGAATCATGGACATGGGCATTACGAAGGGCGTAGAGGTTCACATCCGCAAGGTTGCCCCCCTGGGGGACCCTGTGGAGGTCAACGTCCGGGGCTACGAGCTGTCCCTTCGCAAAGCGGATGCGGACATGATCGAGGTCGAATAAGCGCGTTTTCCGGGGCTTCGCCCCAATTACTTTTCACTAATAGTTAGGCGCAGCTAACGAAGGGAGCGGAATCAAAATGGAAATCAGAATTGCCCTGGCGGGCAACCCCAACTGCGGGAAAACAACCCTGTTTAACGCCCTGACCGGCGCCAATCAGTATGTAGGCAACTGGCCCGGCGTGACCGTTGAGAAAAAAGAAGGCAAGCTCAAAAAGCACAGTGACGTGACCATCACCGATCTTCCCGGCATCTATTCCCTGTCCCCCTATACACTGGAGGAGGTGGTGGCCCGGAATTATCTGATCGGTGAGCGGCCCGATGCAATACTGAACATTGTGGACGGCACCAATCTGGAGCGAAACCTGTACCTGACCACTCAGCTCACCGAGCTGGGCATCCCTGTGGTGGTTGCCATCAACATGATGGATGTGGTCCGGAAAAACGGCGACAAAATCAACACCCAGGAGCTTTCCAAGGCTCTGGGCTGCAAGGTGCTGGAGATCTCCGCCCTGAAGGGCGATGGGGTCATGGCTGCCGCAGAGGCCGCCATGAATGCGGCACAGAACGGAAAGACCGTTCCCATGCACACCTTCTCCGGCCCCGTGGAGCATGCCATTGCCCACATCGAGGAGGCTGCCGTACATCATATGCCCGAGGAGCGACAGCGCTGGTATGCCATCAAAATCTTTGAGCGGGACGACAAGGTTATGGAGCAGGTAAAGCTCCGGGAGGACGTTGCCGCCCATATCGAATCGGACATTCAGGCAGCGGAACGGGAAATGGACGACGATGCAGAGTCCATCATCACCAACGAGCGCTATGTGTACATCGGCGAAATCATGAAGCGCTGCTGCAAAAAGAAGTCCGCCGGAAAGCTCTCCTCCTCCGACAGGATCGACCGGGTGGTCACCAACCGGATTCTGGCCCTGCCCATTTTCGCTGTGGCCATGTTTCTGGTCTACTGGATCGCCATGGGCCCCTTCGGCACCTTCCTCACCGACTGGACCAACGACGTGCTGGGCACCGAATGGCTGGTGGAGATCCCCAGAGCCGCTCTGGAGGGCTGGGGCGTGGGCGGTGTGCTGGTGGGCCTGATCTGTGACGGCATTCTGGCCGGTGTGGGCGCTGTGCTGGGCTTTGTGCCCCAGATGCTGGTGCTGTTCTTCCTGCTGGCACTGCTGGAGGACTGCGGCTATATGGCCCGGATTGCCTTCATCATGGACCGGATATTCCGGAAATTCGGCCTCAGCGGCAAGAGCTTTATCCCCATGCTCATCGGCACCGGCTGCGGCGTCCCCGGCGTTATGGCCAGCCGCACCATCGAACATGAGCGGGATCGCCGCATGACCATCATGACCACCTGCTTCATCCCCTGCGGCGCAAAGATGCCCATTATCGGCCTGATTGCCGGCGCCCTGTTCGGCGGCAGCGGCTTGGTGGCCGTCTCCGCCTACTTCATCGGCGTGGCCGCCATCATCCTCTCCGGCATCATTCTGAAAAAGACAAAGCCCTTTGCCGGGGACCCGGCTCCCTTTGTCATGGAGCTGCCCGCCTACCACGCCCCCACTGCCGGAAATGTCCTGCGGTCCACCTGGGAACGGGGCTGGAGCTTCATCAAGAAGGCCGGAACCATCATTCTCCTGTCCTCTGTGGTGCTCTGGTTCCTGCAGGGCTTCGGCTGGGAAAACGGCGGCTTCGGCATGGTGGAGGACATGAACAACTCCGTGCTGGCTGCCATCGGCGGCGTCATTGCCTTTCTCTTCTCCCCTCTGGGCTTCGGTAACTGGAAGGCCGCTGTGGCCACCATCACCGGCCTCATCGCCAAGGAGAACGTGGTTGCAACCTTCGGCATTCTTTACAACTTTGCCGGTGAGCTGGCTGAAAACGGTGACGAAATCTGGGCGATGGTGGCTGCGGATTACACCCGACTTTCCGCCTATTCCTTCATGATCTTTAACCTGCTGTGCGCCCCCTGCTTTGCGGCCATGGGCGCCATCAAGCGGGAGATGAACAACGGCAAGTGGACTGCCTTTGCCATCGGCTATATGTGTGTGTTCGCCTATGTGGTTTCCATGATTGTCTATCAGATCGGCATGCTGATTTCCGGCGTATTCAGTGTCTGGACTGTGGCAGCAATTGTCCTGCTGGCAGCACTTGTGTACCTGCTGGTGCGGAAAAATCGCCGCAGCGACAACATTCTGACTGTAAAGACCCCCAAGGCAACAGCCGGAGCTGCCAAATGACCGAAAAAGGAGTGCTTTTATGAATCTTCCAACTATCATTGCCGCCCTTATCGTCGGGGCCCTGGTGCTTTCCATTGTCATTTCCGGCATCCGGAATAAACGGCAGGGAAAAAGCAGCTGCTCCTGCGGCAGCTGTGGCGGATGCGCCATGAGCGGCGCCTGCCATCCCAAACAGTAAACAATCCTCCTCCGCTCCATTGGAATTCTTCCATGGGGCGGAGTGTTCTTTTCTATAAAACTGACACATTCACCAGAAAAAAATCCCTATCACCGGGAGGAGAATTTCGATAGAATACGGGTGTAATCGAAATGAGGAGGCAATCAACATGAAATCATTGCGAACCATTCAAAAGACCTTCCGGGTATTTCAGACCCTTTGCAAAATTGCCATGATTCTTTCCTTTGTCTGGGCAGGCCTTACCCTGCTGGGACTGCTCTGCGGCATTGTCTGGTATACCGGCGGCACAGTTGTAGGCGCCAGCCGGGAAATGATGTACTCCATGACCGTCACCAATGGTCTCACCGAGATGATCGGTGTACTGCTGGTGGATACCATCCTTGCCCTCACCGACGGCACCCTGCTGGCCTTCGCCCTGCGCTATTTCAAGGCCGAGCAGGCAGACGGCACCCCCTTCACCACCCGTGGAGCCGACAAGATTCTGCACCTGGGCATCCGCACCATCGTTCTTCCTCTGGTGGCAGCCATTTTGTGCGCCATTGTCTGCGAAGTCTTTGACATTGCCCAGAGCGCCGTCCGGGACTGGGGCAATCTCAATAGTCTCTGCTTTGGCATTGCGCTGATTCTTGTATCCCTGATCTTCCGCTATGGCGCAGAGCTGGAGAAAACTCAGGCACCGGAAATCGAAGGGTAACGGGGCTATGGAACCGAAAAACGAAGCCTGCCCCTGCAAAAAGAAAAAATGTCCCCGGCACGGCGACTGCATCGCCTGCCGGGAACACCACGCAGCATCCGAGCGGAAACGGCCCGTATATTGCCAACGAAAAAACGCAAAGCGCAAAAATAGGGGGACCGCCGGAAATCTTGCCCTCGTTGCCCAGCTCACCAGGAGCCTTGGCATCCCGCAAAACCAATCCCTCGGGTGGCTTCTTGCTGGCCTTGCCCGGCAGGTCAGAGGTGGAGTTCAGGAACTTGCCCTCGGGGGCGGTCAGCACCGCACCCGGCTCGATGACCAGACAGATAATGTCTGCTGAATAAACCGATTTGCGGTTGATTCAGACATTGTAACAATGCGTATTTTCGCTGAAACGCCGTTGCGCTTCAGCGAAAGGTGCAAGGGTTTCGGGCTGTATTGCCCAAAAACCTTGCGCATGAACAAAGCCACCTGGCCCGAAAAGCCTTGGCTTTCAGGGCTTTTGGCTTTGTTCAGTACGCATTATTATACAGCGGAATCAGCATCCTGTAAAACTCGGAATCAAGCAGGGTAGCATTATCAAATTGTAATGCTGCCCCAAAACAGCATCAAGGCCCATTCCCGATTGACGGAACCCCGAAAATCGAATATACTATTCATAAACCATGACAAGGGGAGTGAACATCATGCTCAAAGATGTTGCGGCAAAGTATAATAAGCAGGACTACAACTGCGCAGAGACCATCATCCGCGCAGCAAACGAGTATTACAATCTGGGACTCCATGAACGGGACATGATTATGCAGGCAGGCTTCGGAGGCGGCATCCAGACCGCCAGCACCTGCGGCGCGCTGCTCAGTGCGGTGAGCGTTCTGTCCCTCAAATATGTGGAAACAAGAGCCCATGAGAGCAAGGACATTCAGCCGGTGGTATTCCTGCTGACCAAAAAATTCAAGGAGCGGTACGGCTCCACCCTGTGCAAAGACGTGAAGCCTCAGTCCTTTGACAAGGTTGTTCGCTGTCTGAACACTGTCACAACTGCCTGCGATATTCTGGAGGAAACCTTGGCAGAATATCAGCCCAAAGCCTCGCAGGAATCATGAATAAGGGGAGGACAATCATGAAAGCAGCAGTCATTAACGCATTCGGCGGACCGGAGCAGCTAATCTACACGGATGTTCCCAAGCCCGTGCCCCAGGGAGACGAAATTCTGGTGCGCAACGTCATCATCGGCGTGGGAAAGCCGGACTATCTGGTCCGGAGCGGCAACGATCCCTATCTGGAGGACAAGCTCCCCGGGCTGATCGTGGGCAACGAGAGCGCCGGTATTGTGGAAGCCATTGGCCCGGAGGTGAAAAATATCCGGGTGGGTGATCAGGTGGCAGTGCTCAACGGCACCGGCTGCGGCTCCCATGCGGAGTACAGCTGCGCCCGGGAGGGCTTTGCCATTGTGATTCCCAAAACCCTGTCCCCGGAGCAGGTTCCGGGCATTCTGAATCTTCAGGTAGCCTACGCCCTGCTTCACGATGTGGGCAAGGGCACAAATGGGGAATCCCTGTACATTGAAGGCGCCGCCGGCGGCATCGGCACCACCCTGATCCAGATGGCTCTGGCAAACGGCATGAAGGTGGCTGCCAGCGCCTCCAGTGAGGAAAAATGTGCCGTTCTCCGTTCCCTGGGCGCTCAGTGCGTGTTCAACTATCGGGATACGGACCCCAAGGAGGCCATTCTGGACTTTACAAATGGGCAGGGTGTGGACCTCATCTATGACCAGATTGCAGGCCCCGGGCTGAAAAAGCGCTTTGATTATCTGGCGGATTTCGGTCAGATCGTCCTGTACAACTGGCTGGAGGGTGATCCCCAGCTGGATCAGCTGGACACCATTATCAGGCGTGCCCCCCATGCAAACGCCATCCGCTCCTTCTCCTTCCATGCCTTCGACAACATCACGCCCCGCCGTCTTGCCAATGCGGCAAAGTGCTTCGAGATGATCGCCGACGGCCGGGTGAAGCCGGTGGTCTATAAGACCCTGCCCCTTTCGGAGGCCCGGCAGGCCCATGAGCTGCTGGATGCCAAGAAGATCATCGGCAAGCTGGTTATGACCCCCTGAGAAAGCGGTTTCCCTTTCATAACTGTTGACAAACCTCGTAGAGTTTCGCCGATTTCGGCGAAATATAGTTAAATCCTGTTTTTCGTGGCGGCGTGTACGCCGCGGAAAACACTTATCAGGCTCCAAGTGTGTTCTTTGTGCGCCCAAAGCGCACAAAGGGCGCGCGCAGGAGACTGTAAAAGCTCCGTCGGGACAGCCTTTCGCTTTCCCGACGATATAAATGCGCTGCCTCGGTGATCCGAAGCAGCGCATTTGTTATTTGGTTTTCATCTGAGGCGCCTGACGGCTCCTGGGGGATTCCTCAGAGATGGACAGGGTATGATGCTTAGACAGCGCGCTCGTAGTAACGGTCGAGAGCCTCCTGCTTGATGGCGATGCAGTCCTCAATGCCCATATCCTTGATCTGCTGAACGAAGGAATCCCACTCACTCATGGGGCGAACGCCGGTGGCGAACTGGCTCAGGTTCTCGGAGATC
>JAQXMD010000026.1 GCA_029012465.1 Oscillospiraceae bacterium
GGGTGCAATCCTCGTATGCGGGCGATTGGTAATCGCCCCTACTCCATAACAAGAACATCTCCGTAGGGGAGGTTGTCCTCGACGTCCCGCCGGGATGCACCACAATAATACACCGGCACCAAAAAGTTCCCCTGAGAAGGAGCTGTCAGCTTCGCTGACTGAGGATGGACTGCGTCAGCCATTTTGGAGACAAAAAAGGGGACTGTCCGAAAACCCTTTGGTGTTCAGGGACAGCCCCCTTATATGGTCAGGGTCTGTTACTGCCGGCGACCGCGCTTGGTACGGTGGTCGGAATACTGCTTGATGGAAGAAATTTTGCTGTCAGAATCCGCCATGAACTGCTTGAGCATGTCGTCAAAGGACTGCGGTTCCTTGGGCTGAGACTGACGGCGACTGTCAAAGCCGCCTCTGTTTCCGGAGGAACGCTGGGGACGGTCGCCCCGATCTCCCCGGTCATTCCGCCCCTCACGGCTTTCCCGGTCGTTCCGGTTTTCCCGGCCTTCGCCTCTGGTCTGACCCCGGTCAGAACGGTTCTGACGAGCGGGAGGATCCATGGTTTTCTTGATGGAAAGGTTGATCTTGTTGCCCTCCATGGAAATAATCATGACCTTTACGTCCTGACCCACGGTCAGATGCTCGTTGATGTCGCTGACATATGCGTGTGCGATCTCTGAGATATGTACCATGCCGGTTTTGTTGCCGGGCAGGGATACAAATGCGCCGAACTTTGTGATTCCTGTGACTTTTCCCTCTACAATGGCTCCTACTGTGAACTCCATACTAAGGTTTTATCCTCCTTTATTTTTCGCAGCCGAAAATACTGCAACCCCTATCCCCCATCATAAAAGACGATATCCTCCGGGAACACATAGCCCAGCTCACCCGCGTATTCCGCGGCATTGTGAACGTTCTGAAGTTCACACTCCAGATGATGGGTCTCCTGCTCCAGGGCTTCTATGGCGGCGTACAGTCTGCTTTGCTGCCCGGCGGCGGATTCCAGTTGAATCGCCAGCACCGCCAGACGGCATACGGAAAGTATTGCTGCCAGCCCTGCGAGAAGTCTTATCATACCTCGCTGCATATGCGGACAAAGCCCCCCTGTTTGTACGGCTCTTTCCGCTTGGGGATAGTGGTATTTTTCTTATTGTACCCCATTTCTTCCAACTTGGAAAGAGCTTTTTTGCAAGTTTTCGCAAAAAAATCACACTTTTTTTTGGCAGCCTCAGAAAGCTGACTGTGGCCCTCCGAAAACACCGCAGGAGCCTCCGCCAAAGAGGCAGAAAACAGGGGCTGAGGACCATCAGATACATCCATGCTCCGGTCCCCAGCCCCAGCAGCTGATAGCCCCGGAGACCGAGGGTGTAAAGGGCCAGCCCCAGCAGCACCAGCAGATATACAAGGGAGAAAAGCAGGTCCGTGAGAACCCCGGAGCCGATCCGTTCCCGCCGCAGGCCCCGGCCCAGATCGTAGAGCAGCCCCAGCCCCAGCCCGCACACAAAGGACCACAGGAGCTTCCACAGGGGCGGCGTCAGGCCCGGGATCACCGGAAGAGCCTCTCAAAAAAGCTGCCCCGGCTGGCGGCGTTGTCCTCATAGATCAGGCTGTCCACGGTGCCCTTCAGCCGTACCTCTCCCGATTCCAGATCCAGCTTGTCCATGTGCAGCTCCGAGCCCCGGACCACAAGGGTTCCCTGGGCGGTTTCCAGTACCGCTGCGGTTTCGTCAAAGCTTCCCACCTCCGTGACACCGGATACGGAAAGCTGTCCCCGGCTCTCCAGGGTGAGCCTGTGACCGGAGATCAGAAGCTCCTCGTCTCTGGGCATAAGCGTCCCTCCTTTTTGCTGTTCAGAACAGCATATTCCGGCACTTCCGGGATTATGCATGGTATGTAAAAATCATCTGAAATTTCAAAAAACCGATTCCATTTTGCGGGGATGTGTGATACCATGGAACCGGTGGAAACCAATGAATTTAAAAGGAGGAATTTCAAGTGAAAAGATCCAACAGACTGATCGCTTTGCTGCTGACGCTGGCAATGGTTCTGGCACTGATGCCTACCGTTGTATTTGCCGAGGACAGCCTTGGTGATCTCACCGGCAAGACTGTGATCCTGCACACCAACGACGTGCATGGCAAAATTGATCGCTATGCCAATGTCGCGGGGCTGAAGGCCGCCTATGAGGCAGCCGGCGCAGACGTCATTCTGGTTGACGCAGGCGACTACAGCCAGGGCACCACCTACGTCAGCACCACCAAGGGTGCCAACGCAGTTGCCATGATGAACGCCGCTGGCTATGATTTTGCCACTCTGGGCAACCATGAGTTCGACTACGGCTACGCCCAGCTGAAGGAAAATCTGGAGAGTGCAGAGTTCCAGGTTCTCTGTGCAAACGTATTTGACGCTGAGGGCGCTCCCATCTACGATCCCACCGCTCTGGTAGAGATTGACGGCGTGAAGATCGGCCTCATCGGTCTGGAGACCCCCGAGGCTCAGACCAAGGCCAACCCCGCCCTCATCAAGGGCCTTCAGTTTGCAGCTGAGGAGGATCTCTATGAGATCGCCAACGATGCGGCAGCCGATCTGGAGGCAGAAGGCGCCGATCTGGTGGTATGCCTTGCCCATCTGGGCGTGGACGATTCCTCTGAGCCCAACCGCTCCGTGGATCTGTACGAGAACACCGAGGGCATTGACTTCATCATCGACGGCCATTCCCACACCGTTATGACCGAGGGCGACAATGGTGAGCCCATCCAGTCTACCGGTTCTTCTCTGGCCAACGTTGGCTGCATCGTCATCGACGAGGAGAGCAAGGCCATTGAGGACAACTACCTGATCTCCATTGACGAAAATACTCCCTCCGATGCAGACGTTGCCGCAGCAGCGCAGAAGATCATCGACGATGTGCAGGCTGAGTATGGCGCTGTCTTTGCAAAGACCGAGGTGGACCTGGACGGCGAAAAGGCCCATGTCCGCACCGACGACACCAACCTCTCCAACCTGATTACCGACGCCATCCTCTGGACTGCCACCAAGGAAGAGGGTGCCATTGAAGTTCCCGCCGAGAACATCGTTGCCATCACCAACGGCGGCGGCATCCGTGCCTCCATCAAGGCTGGCGACATCACCAAGAACGACGTCAACACCGTTCTGCCCTTTGGCAACACCGTGGCCGTTGTCTATGTGACCGGCGAGCAGCTGCTGGAGGCTCTGGAGGCTTCCACCTATTGCACACCGGATTCTCTGGGCGGCTTCCCACAGATTGCCGGCATGAATATCACCGTCCGTACGGCCTTCGCATACGATCAGGGTGAGCAGTATCCCAGCTCCACCTACTACGCTCCCGCTTCCATCCAGCGTGTGACCATCAACTCCGTGGGTGGCAAGCCCTTTGATCCCAAGGCAACCTACGCCGTTGTCACCAACAACTTTGTTGCAGCAGGCGGCGACACCTACTATGTCTTCGGCTCCTCCGAGAAGCAGTTCGACACCGGCATCCCCATGGATGAGGCTGTTATGGACTACATCACCACGGAGCTTAAGGGCGTTGTGGGTCAGGAGTACGCCGAGGCCCAGGACCGGATTGTGATTAACGACCGTATCTATGACGACGTTCCCACCGACAGCTACTATGCAGAGGCAGTCCATGCCCTCACGGAAATGGGTATGATTTCCGGCTACGGCGATTATATCTTCGGCTCCGAGGATAAGCTGACCCGTGGCCAGCTGGCAGCCATCATGTTCCGCGGCCTTGATTTCGAGGATACGTCCGAGGAAGCGGCTCTGGGCAGCAAGCTTTACAGCGACGTTCGTGCAGGGACATACTACGACGAGGCCATCGGCGTTCTGTCTCAGCTTGGTATCCTCTACGGCACCGGCAACGGAAAGTTCAGCCCCGATGCTCCCGTTACCCGTGAGCAGCTGGCAGCTATTCTGTACCGCTATGCAAGCCTCATGGAGGAAGCAGGTATTGACATCATCGAAAACGAGAATACGGACGGCGATCCCGACATCGCCGATGCCGATGACTATTCCAGCATCTCTCAGTATGCGATCAACGGTCTGAGCTGGTGCGTGGACTCCGGCGTCATCTACGGCGTCAGCGAGGATGCCCTGGTCATCGAGCCCAAGGGCAACGCCACCCGTGCAGATGCAGTGACCATGATCTTCCGGTTTATCTGCCTTGCTCAGATTACTCCTGCCGAGTAACCGATTACGTTTTCTTCCCCCGGATCAGGCTCCCCTGATCCGGGGATTTTTTACCGGAATAAGCCCGGAGGCGGGGGGATTCCCTTGACATAGCCCACAATCCGTTGTATACTGACTTTTACAGGTTAAATTATTAATAGTGGAAAGCAATGAATTTCACTGTATTGAAAGGAACTTAGGATTATGCCAGTAACGGATCTGCTTGAACGAAATGCCAGACTGTACGGAAACGAAACCGCTCTGGTGGAGCTGAACCCTGAGCTTCAGGAAAAGCGTCGCCGCACCTGGAAGGACTATGATCTCATTATGCCCGGCCCCTCCACCATGGCCTACCGCCGGGAGATCACCTGGGCGGTATTTGATGAAAAGGCCAACCGGGTTGCCAATCTGCTTATGGGCCGGGGCATTGGCCGGGGCAACAAGGTCGCCATTCTGATGATGAACTGTCTGGAGTACCTGCCCCTGTATTTCGGCATTCTGAAAACCGGCGCTGTGGCAGTGCCCATGAACTTCCGGTTCTCCGCAGAGGAGATCAAGTATTGTCTGGAGCTCAGCGACACGGACGTGCTGTTTTTCGGCCCTGAATTTATTGGCCGCATCGAGGAGATCGCCGACGAGGTGGGCGAGAACCGGCTGCTGATGTACGTGGGTCCGGGCCTGTGCCCCACCTTTGCTGAGGACTATGACGCTCAGGTGGTGAACTGCTCCTCCGCGGCGCCTCTGGTCCGTTTGGAAGAAGAGGACGATGCAGCCATCTACTTCTCCTCCGGCACCACCGGCTTCCCAAAGGCGATTCTTCACAACCATGAGAGCCTTTCTCAGGCCGCCCGCATGGAGCAGCGGCACCATGAAATTGGCAGGGAGGACTGCTTCCTGTGCATTCCGCCCCTGTACCATACCGGCGCAAAGTTCCACTGGATGGGCAGCCTGTTCGCAGGCTCCAAGGCCGTTCTCCTGAAGGGCAACACCCCCTCTGCCATTCTCTCCGCCGTTTCTCAGGAGCACTGCACCATTGTCTGGCTGCTGGTGCCCTGGGCACAGGACATTCTGGACGCGCTGGACAACGGCACCCTGAAGCTCTCCGACTTTGAGACGGCCCAGTGGCGGCTCATGCACATTGGCGCTCAGCCTGTCCCCCCCTCCCTCATCAAGCACTGGCTGGACTATTTCCCGAACCACAAGTATGATACCAACTACGGTCTTTCCGAGTCCACCGGCCCGGGCTGTGTCCATCTGGGCATGGAGAACATCCACAAGGTCGGCGCCATCGGTGTTCCCGGTTACGGCTGGGAGTGCAAAATTGTGGAGGAGGACGGGGAAACCCTTGTGCCCCAGGGCAGTGTTGGCGAGCTTTGTGTCCGGGGTCCCGGCGTCATGACCTGCTACTACACCGACCCCGAGGCCACCGCCCAGGTGCTTACCGCCGACGGCTGGCTGAAAACCGGCGACATGGCCATGCAGGATGAAGACGGCTTCTACTTCCTGGTTGACCGGAAGAAGGACGTCATCATCTCCGGCGGCGAGAACATCTATCCCGTTCAGATCGAGGACTTCCTCCGTACCAACGACAACATCTCCGATGTGGCTGTCATCGGCATGCCGGACAAGCGTCTGGGCGAGATCACCGCGGCCATCATTCAGGTGAAGGAGGGCCACAGCCTCACCGAGGAGGATGTGAACCGGTTCTGCAACGAGCTGCCCCGGTACAAGCGTCCCAAGAAGGTCATCTTCGCTCCGGTGCCCAGAAATGCCACCGGCAAGATCGAGAAGCCCAAGCTCAGAGAGATCTACTGCGTAGAGAATCTGGTGGCTGCCCAGAACGGCATCACCGTCTGAGAAACAGAATACATAAGAAGCTGCTCCAACCCGCAAGCATACGGATTGGGGCAGCTTTTTGTGGGGCTGTTGCCACAGCCACAGTGAAATTCGGCCCATGGTCGAGTGAAATATGCCGTTGGCATGTGAAATCCAGCCTTCGGCTGGGTGAAATCGCCCTTTCGGGCGGAGTTGATGTGAGTGACAACAATACGAACATTCATCCTTTTAAATCCGTAGGGGCGAGTATTACTCGCCCGTTTCCGGTGGTGCGGTGGCGGGCGAATGATATTCGCCCCTACCCCATAACAAGGATATGTTTGTAGGGGCCGGCGTTCTCGATGCCCCGTTTTCCGAACGTGTGCCAGCCAGCATTTTACCGTGTCATTGCACCACAGGCATTCCCGTCGGTCACGAACCAGTGACCGATGTCACTGGTGTGGCAATCCCCCGCCTGTGAGGGACACTTTTCCTCGTTTCGGCAGCTGGGAGATTCCTACGCCAGTCTGCGGACTGGCTCAGAATGACGATTCGGGAAATGCCTGCCTCGTTTGGCGGGACGTCCGGTAGGCCGTCCGCTGCTGTTTTACCGGAACAGCTCCTTCATCTGATTCCGAAGGTTCGGCTTTTGGGGAATGGGCACCGGACGGTCCAGCCCGTCAGCCCGCAGAGACTCGAACTGGGGCAGTGTTCCCGCTACCCGGTCCCAGCTTTCCCGGTGCTCCCGGTTGTAGGCTCTGAGCCAAATCCGATACCTTATGCCGGATATCAGCATGGTCACACTCAGCGTTCCCATCAGGCAAAGGGGCAGCGAGAACACCATGAGAAAAATCATGATCTTCTTGGCCACCACCCGGTTATAGGGATAATCCGTGGGCAGATACAGTCCCAGATCGAAAATCTCCTTGTCAATGACCCGCAGAGCCTTCCGGGCGGAGCGAAGAGAAAGCCCCCTTCCGTAGTCCTCCCGGAACTGTTCCTCCCGATGATTTTGCTTCAGGGCAGCGCGATAGAGCCTTGCCAGTGTCCAATGGGACATCCGGGCGCTGATTTCCCTGCCGTTCACCTGGAGGATCACCAGCCGCAGGGAGAAAAAGTCGTGAGACCAGGAGACAAAGTCGCATTCCAGACTGTCGCCCCGCCGCACCTCCAGTTGATTATAGGCCGTGTCCTGAAAGGTAAAGCCAAAGGGCGCAGTGAACCGGAGCCTTTCCCCATCTGTTCCGGGCATTTTGAGGTCTGCTCCCAGCTCCGCAAGGAGCTTCCGGGAGGATTCCAGCCGGGTCACACGGAAATTCACTGCCCCGTTTCCCCGGAAGCTCTGCTCGATCCTGTAATTTCGGTAAATCACCGAGATTGCCACCGCCAGCACCAGCAGAATGGCGATGCCCAGAACCACATAGCCCAGCGGTATGCGGCGTTTTTTCTCAGTCATGGCGCGCTTCCTCCTTCCGGGAAGGGCGCTTTTGCCGCTTTTGCATCTCCCTGCGCCAGCGTTTATAGCTTTTTCTCCATGTGACAAACTCCAACGCACCGCAAATCAGTCCGCTGACAAGTGCAACCACCAGCGGCGGCACAGGAGAGGGCGCATCCACATGCATATCCGTGGTCAGATAGCAGGAGCGGAACAGCCCCAGAAGGGTCACTGCCAGGGTAATCAGCTTTGCCCACCGGACAAAGGGGGAATCCGGGTCCTCCCATGGCCCCACTACGCCGTTTTCCAGCTCCGCCTTGTAATCCTTTGTGCCCAGTCCCGTCAGCACATCATCCAGCCGAACCACCGTCTGGTCCGCCCGGTTTGCCGCGGCGATCATGGTGGCCTTTCCATGGCTTCCCCCTTCGCTGAAATCCGTCTGGGGCACCACATGGCGAGGCTCCTCCTCCAGGGTCTCCAGATAGCGGAAATGGGGCTGCACATCCACCTTGGGCAGGGGCAGCCGGTCGGCTGCTGTGCGAATGGAGGCAACCAGCGTCTCCAGACTCTCCAGCTGCGCTCTGTCAATGGTACCGGCAATCTCCAGAAGGGCCTC
>JAQXMD010000027.1 GCA_029012465.1 Oscillospiraceae bacterium
AGAGTACCATCAATGCAGGAAAGCGGGTTTTACCCATGAGAATATGTATCAAAGTCGGCACCTCTACCCTGACCCATTCCACCGGTCATCTGAACATCCGTCAGGTGGAGAACCTCTGCCGGGTCATCAGTGATCTGAAAAACGCAGGCCATCAGGTGATCCTTGTTTCCTCCGGCGCCATCGGTATGGGCGTTGGAAAGCTGGGGCTTGGCGCCCGACCCCAGGACATGCCCACCAAGCAGGCCGCTGCCGCCGTGGGTCAGTGCGAGCTGATGTACATTTATGACAAAGCCTTCGGGGAGTATAATCACACCGTGGCTCAGATTCTGCTGACCGGCTCGGATCTGGAAAGTGCGCAGCGGCTGCTGAACTTCCGGAACACCTTGTTCCGGCTGCTGGAGCTTGGGGCATTGCCCATCATCAATGAAAACGACACCGTAGTCACCGATGAGATCGGCATTGGCGACAACGACACCTTGGCGGCTCTGGTGGCAGTCAACGGAGAAGCGGATCTGCTGGTGCTCCTCAGTGACATTGACGGTCTCTATACCGCCAATCCCCAGACCCACCCCGACGCGAAGCTGATCCCCGAGGTCACTGCCATCACCCCCGACATTCTGGCTCTGGCGGAGGGCAAAGGCTCCGGACTTGCCACCGGCGGCATGTCCACCAAGCTTTCCGCCGCCAAAATCGTCACGGAAAACGGCTGTGATATGGTCATCACCAACGGTCAGCATCCTGGTGTCCTTTACGACATTGTGGAGGGAAAGGCCGTGGGCACCCGTTTCCGTAAACAGGAGGTCTGAGCAATGACAACTCATGAAATGCTCTTAACCGCAAAGGCAGCCTGCCCGGTGCTGGCCTGCGCCGATTCCGAAAGCAAAAACCGGGCGCTGCTGGCCATGGCTGACGCGCTGATAACCGGGCAGGCCGAGATTCTTGCAGCGAACCGGCAGGATCTGGAGGCCGCAAAGGGTCACATCTCTCCGGTGATGCTGGATCGTCTGGCCCTCAGTGAAGCGAGAATTGCCAACATGGCCGAGGGCATCCGTCAGGTGGCAAAGCTCCCGGACCCTGTGGGACAGGTGCTCCGGCGGGTGGAGCGCCCCAACGGCATTGTCATTGAGAAAACCGCCGCTGCCATGGGCGTGGTGGCCATCATCTATGAAAGCCGTCCCAACGTGACCTCCGACGCGGCAGCCCTTGCGCTGAAAAGCGGCAACGTCTGTGTGCTCCGGGGCGGAAAGGAAGCATTCTCCTCCGCCAACGCCATTGTCACTGCCCTGAAAAGGGGCCTTGCGGCGGCGGGAATGCCGGAAACCCTTGTGAATCTGGTGCAGGATACCTCCCGGAACAGCGCCAACGAGCTGATGGAGGCAGTGGGCCTTGTGGATCTGCTGATCCCCAGAGGGGGCGCGGGTCTGATCCGTGCGGTCACAGAAAACGCCAAGGTCCCCTGTATTCAGACTGGCACCGGCATCTGCCACATCTATGTGGATGCCTCCGCCGACCTTCACAAGGCCCTTGATATCATCGAAAATGCAAAAGCCAGCCGTCCCTCGGTCTGCAACGCTGAGGAGGTCCTGCTGGTTCACAGGGACATCGCACCGGAGTTTCTTCCCCGACTTCGCCGGCGTTTGCAGGATGACCGGGAGGCACAGGGCAAGCCCCCTGTCCGGCTTCTGGCGGATTCCGAGGCCCATGCCATCCTTGGCACAGAGCTGGCCGGGCCCGGGGACTTTGACCGGGAGTTTCTGGACTACATTCTTGCCGTAAAGCTGGTTTCCGGCGTGGAGGAAGCCATCGTCCACATTGCCCTCCACTCCACCGGTCACTCTGAGGCCATTCTCACCGAGGACTCCGAAGCAGCTCAGCGGTTCTGCCGGTTGGTGGACAGTGCCGCAGTCTATGTAAACGCCTCCACCCGCTTCACAGATGGCGGCGAATTCGGTCTGGGCTGTGAAATGGGCATCTCCACCCAGAAGCTCCATGCCAGAGGCCCCATGGGTCTGGAGGAGCTGTGTACCTACAAGTATATCATTCACGGAGACGGTCAGATTCGCTGAACTGTCCTCAGACGGCTTGCTGCCCCTTGCCGGCAAGCCGTCTGTTTTATACCATATCGTTTCATTTGTACCCCATTGCTTGACAGCAATTATTTCGTTGTCTATACTTTATCCTGAGATATTTTATATCGAGTATTTCCGTAAAGGAGCGTATCCCATGAG
>JAQXMD010000028.1 GCA_029012465.1 Oscillospiraceae bacterium
AAAATAGCGTGAAACGAGGTAATGGATATGACAACAATTGAGCATATGATGCTGGCATCTGTATTCGGCTGTGTCTGGGGATGGCTCCTTGGCTCTATCATCTTCATCGTGGCAGACCTGATTCATACCGCTATCCGCAAGCGCAAGGACAAGCGTGAAAAACAGCGTCAGGAAGCTATGATGGCTGAGAACAAGAAAACAACTGAATAAGAAAAAGACATGGGCGGCTGGAGGTTTCTCTTATCAAGAGGAAACCTTTGTTTTTTAGAGATTTATTACAAAAAACCGACAATGATTTCGTGAAATACATGCATTTTTTGACATTTAACTACATTTTGTGCTCTCAAATGTTCAAAAAACTCTGCCCCCGATCAGAGGCAGAGCATGCCGCAATGTGATCAGGGGCTATGTACCTCCAGCGCCTGCCGCAGCGCCGATGCACTGGAGGAATGGACATGCATCACCGGAATGCCGTTTTTCTTTGCCTCCTGTGTCGCACAGATCATCATTTTATGGGACACGGTTCCGGTAAACAGAATCATCAGATCCGGAGAGCCGATTTTCTTCTTCATGGGGCCGTTCTCCTTGGCGAATACCTTCGCCTTATAGCCCTTTTGCCTGCAAATCTGCTCATAACGGCAGACCATACATTCATTTCCGCCAACAATTACAACGCTCATGCTTCACCTTCCTTTCTCGGTTAGTCATAACTAACTTGTCTACAAAAAATATAGTCCTCCGTTCTAGTTAGGCTGATCTAACTTCAACATATTACCACAGATTTCCCCTCCTGTCAACTGCCGATGTCCTCCATTTCAGGTGTAGTTCAGCTTTCATTGCTCCATTATTTCCGCCTTCCGAGCTGTGTTATTATTGCTATTCCATTTTTTCTGTGATAAAGTGTACCTGAAAGGAGGCATTGCCCTATGCCTACAACCTATGCACATTACCGCTTTGGTCAGGAAGTCCGAAAGACCCTTCCTCCTGAGCTTCAGGAGATCATTGACCAAAACCTTACACTCTTTCACTTCGGCGTCCATGGGCCGGATCTGCTTTTCTATTACCACCCCCTCCGGAAGCACCGCATCAACCGGATCGGCTATGCCTGCCACGAAATGACCGGCAGAGCGTTCTTCACCGGGGCGGCAAGAGTCGTAAACGCCTCCCCCGACAGAGCGGCAGCCATCAGCTATCTGCTGGGTGTGGCCTGCCACTTTACACTGGATCGGGAATGTCACCCCTATGTGGGCCAGAAGGAGCGTACCGGCGCCAGCCACAGCGAGATTGAGGCCTCCTTTGACCGCTATCTGATGATGAAGGACGGTTTGGAACCCCTCAGTCATCGGGTAACCCAGCATCTGCACCCTTCGGAGCTTTCCGCGCTGGAAATCGCCCGGTTCTACCCCACCCTGACCAGAGCGGAAGCCTATCAGTGTGAGCGTTCCATGAAAGCCCATCTGAATCTGCTGATCGCACCGCCCGGTCCCAAGCGGAGTGCTCTGCTGGCCTGCACAAGGCTCGCAGGCAAGGCTTCCATCGGGGATATGCTGATCCCCCTGGCCCAGAACCCCAAATGTCTGGACAGCGACAGCATTCTGTTTGAACACTATCAGGAAGCCCTTTCCCTTGCGGGGCCAATGATCGCCGAGCTGATGGAGCATGTGAGTTCCGGTGCTCCTCTGGGAGACTATTTCGACCACACCTTTGGAGAAACCTGAAAAAACGAGGAAAGAAAGAGGATGACTATGGGAAAATTCAAACTGACAAAACAGGAAAAAGCATGGGTGCTCTACGACGTGGGCAACTCCGCCTTTACCATGATGGTGACTACGCTGATCCCCATCCTTTTCAAAAACCTGGCCAGCGATGCCGGGATCTCCGATACCACTTATCTGTCCTACTGGGGCTATATCGGCTCCATTGCAACGCTGCTGGTTGCCCTGATCGGCCCCGTCTTCGGCACGCTGGCTGACCGGAAGGGCTTTAAGAAGCCCATCTTCACTGTGGCGCTGGTCATCGGCGTGGTGTCCTGTGCCGTATTGGGCTTTGCATGGAGCTGGATCTCCTTCCTTGTGATCTTCCTGATTGCCAAGGTGGCCTACTCCTCCAGTCTGGTGTTCTACGATGCCATGCTGCCCGAATCCACCACCGAGGACCGCATGGATGACGTTTCCTCTCAGGGCTATGCCTTCGGCTACATTGGCTCCTGTATCCCCTTCATTATCAGTATTGTGGTGGTTTTCCTGTTCGGCATGGATAACCCCACCGGCTTTACCATTGCCCTGCTGATCAATGCCGTCTGGTGGCTGGTCATGACCATTCCCCTGCTGAAAACCTACCGGCAGACTAGCTTCGTGGAAGCCACCGGCAATCCCTTTGCCCAGAGCTTTGGACGTCTGTGGAAGACCTTCCGGGAAATGCGCAGTCAAAAGCACATTTTCCTGTTCCTTCTGGCCTTTTTCTTCTATATCGACGGCGTATACACCATCATCGACATGGCTGTGGCATACGGCGAAGCAGTGGGGCTTGATTCCATCGGTTTGGTGCTGGCGCTGCTGGTGACACAGTTTGTGGCCTTCCCTTTTGCGATTCTTTTCGGCCGTCTGGCCTCCAAGTATAACACCAGTCTACTGATTAAAATCTGTATTGTGGCCTACAGCATCGTCATCGTCTTCGCCATATTCCTGACGAAGCAGTGGCAGTTCTGGGTGCTGGCCGTTTGGGTTGGCATGTTCCAGGGCGGTGTCCAGGCCCTGTCCCGCTCCTACTTTGGCAAGATCATCCCCGCCGAAAACTCCGGCGAGTACTTCGGCCTTTTCGACATCTGCGGAAAGGGCGCAGCCTTTATGGGCACCACCCTCATTGCAGTAGTCACTCAGATCACCGGCAAGCAGAACATGGGCGTGGGCGCACTGCTGATCGTGTTTATTTTTGGCTTCCTGATGTTCAATGTGGCCGATAAGGCCTGCTCCAGAGCCGCAAAGAACTGATACCATATCATAATTATGAGGACGCTTACCGCAGCAACGGCAAGCGTCCTCTTTTTTCATCCGTATTGGAAGCCGGGACTGGTGCCCTTAATCCCTGCTGCACTTTTCCGCGTCAATGGCCAGCACCAGCATCAGAGCACACAGGGCGTTTTCCTGCCGAACCACATCAATCACGTAGGTATCGGTCATACGGAACAGTTCCTTGGTGATTCGGGCGATCTCCTCACCCCGGGGGCCGGTAATGGCATAATCCCATTCCAGAAAGCTGCCCTCCACGTCCCAACCGCAGCAGTCGATGTGGTATCGGGGCTGGAAAAAGGTAAACTCCTTCTGAATGCAGCCCAGATAAGTCTCTCCCAGATAGATTTCAAATTTCGGCAGGAAGGTCAGCACCCGCTCCTTAACCATGCCCAGATAGCGTCCGTCACCGTCAAAGATTTTCAGACAGTGACCCCATGCCAGCTGTCCCTGAACGGAATACGCAGTCCGGCCTGTTTCATCATAAATATCATAGCTGTCCAGCCAGGAAAAGAACCTCTGGCGGAAAATAAGTTTCATGGTCTCTCCTTTATCATGTTCACGTTTTATGTCAGTCTATGACCTCCGGCCCTTTTCTTCGGAGCCCATGGTCATCAAAATTCTTTTTCAGAGCTTTCTCCACGAAATAAATGGAGCCAAGCATCACGCCGATTTGAACCGATTCCACCACGACACACAAAATGGCCAGCGCGGCATCACTGCCGTGCAGAAACGGTATATGGATCAGCACAGAAGGCACAAGCATCCCCAACCCCAGCCGAATCCAGAGCCGTCCGCAATATTGATTTGCAAACACCCAGGTATCCATGTTTTTCATGGACCGCTTGGAACGGTAGCCGCAGGAGGAATTGATCTCCTTTGGAGCATGGTTCTTCATCAAATACCCGCATAGAATCATGATGGGCATGATGAGTTGATCGCACAGAGTAATGATAATCCAGTCAGTCACAACGCATCGCTTCCTTCGTCATCCTGAAAGTTCCGGAACGTCTGCATGGCTGCAAGCCGCTGATTGTTGTTCATGGCGCCGGTCCGGTGAACCGGGCCGGCGCCTGTTTTCGCTCTCAAAGAGAATCAGGGCTTCAATGGGTCAATCCCGATCAGCTGGACTGATGGCGGTGATCACGGGCTTTCCGTCCCGCCCCAGCAGCGGCGTCAGGCCACCGGGGTTCCCCTGATTGATCCACAGGTAGTTCACACCGGTCTGCCGGTCTACCCATATTTCAACACGGTTCACAACGCCCTGCTCATAGGTCTTTTCAAAGCGTTTGTCGTCCATCAGTCAACCTTCTTTACAGTTTCCACAAGACCGGTAGCCATACCCGCAAGGCCCTGCAGCTCAGAGGGAATGATGATCTTGGTTGCCTTGCCATCTGCCACCTTCTGCATGGTCTCAAGAGCCTTCAGCTTGATGACCTGATCGTTGGGAGCAGCCTGATTCAGCAGCTCAAGGGAATCTGCCAGAGCCTTCTGGACAGCCAGAATGGCCTGAGCTTCACCTTCTGCGCGGAGGATGGCAGCCTGCTTTTCAGCGTCAGCCCGAAGCACAGCGGCTTCCTTCTCACCTTCAGCCACCAGAATGGCGGACTGCTTGGTGCCCTCGGCCTGCAGGATGTTCTGACGGCGCTCACGCTCAGCCTTCATCTGCTTCTCCATGGAGTTCTGAATGTCGGTGGGAGGCAGAATGTTCTTCAGCTCCACACGGTTGACCTTGATGCCCCAGGGATCAGTGGCCTCGTCCAGAATGGCGCGCATTTCGGTGTTGATGGTATCGCGGGAAGTGAGGGTCTGGTCCAGCTCCAGATCGCCGATGATGTTACGCAGGGTGGTTGCAGTCAGGTTCTCGATGGCAGACATGGGAGACTCCACACCGTAGGTATACAGCTTGGGATCGGTAATCTGATAGTACAGGACCGTGTCAATCTGCATGGTGACGTTATCCTTGGTGATAACGGGCTGGGGGGGATAGTCCATGACCTGCTCCTTCAGGCTGACCTTCTTTGCAACACGCTCGATGAAGGGAATCTTAAAGTGGAGGCCAACCTCCCACACTGCCTGGAATGCACCAAGGCGCTCGATCACATAGGCCCGGGACTGCTGAACAATGTAAATATTTTTTACCACAATCAGTAACACGATAATGGCAATGATTCCGATAATAATCGGGAGCATCAGAGACGAAGCTGTAAACATAATATTTCCTCCTTAATTCTCATTTGATCTTATGAAATGGCTGCTGTTTTTTCCGCCGGAGTAACCCAGACCTTGGCACCCTCGATCCGCACAACGGTAATCACCGCGTCCACGGGAATGATCTCACCATCCACCGCCCGTGCGGTCCAAATGACGCCGCTGAGCTTTACTGCACCGGTTTCGGTCAAATTGTTGATTTCCTCCGTCACGAGGGCCTGCCGGCCAATGTTCCGGTCCGCATTGGTTCTGACCCGCTTGGGTTGAACCACACGGCGGAAAAACGGCCGCAGCAGCGCCAGCATCACACCGGAAACCACCAGGAACAGGACGATCTGCAGCCAAATGGCCGCATTCAGTCCGGCTGCAATCAGCGCCACCAGCGCACCTGCCGCAAACCAGATCGACACAAGTCCAACCGTGGCTGCTTCGGCGATTCCGAAGATAATCAGCGCCACCAGCCAGAACAGGGCCATTGGTGAGAGCAGGGTTGATACAAATTCCAGCATTGCTTTCTCTCCTTTCTCGTAAACTATGTGGGTAATTATTTGTTACATCAATAGTAACTCACGCCCCGCATTTTGTCAAGAGAAATCGAAAATATTTTTAACCTTTTTCGTGGATTTTCCACACGCTCCTCAAATAGTAAATAAGAAAGGCTTTTGTTTCTCCCATTGGTCAGACTGTGATCGTCCTTTTTCATGCAATCTATTGACAAACGGAGAATTACGTTATATCTTTTAGTAAAGAGAGACAGGAAAATTCTGCGTCAGTTCAGTCTATGTTCGCCGCAGATCTTTCATGCTCCACGAATTACATTTGAGCTGTCTCCCGCTTTCGGCTTCGCCGGAAAACTCATCATTGGAGGAATCAACATTATGGATAGTACCTTTGAACGAATCGTCGAGATTCTTCGCACACAGTGTGATCTGGACCCTTCCATTCCCATCACATTGGAAACCACCTTTAAGGACATTGACCTGGACTCTCTGGACGTTGTGGAGATTGCGCTGCAGTGTGAGGACGAGTTTGGCATTGAGATCGACGTGGAGGAGCCGCCCAAGACCATGAGCGAGTTTGTAGATCTGGTGGAGTCACTGATGGACTGATCCATTCTCCGCCCCGATTACCATCTGTTTTTGAAACATACACACGCTCCCACTGGGTTTGCAATGTACATACATTGTTTGCCCCAATGGGAGCGTATTATGTTGGCGTGCGCTGTCTTTCCGCTGCTTTATGGTTTTTTGCAGAAATCGGGAAAAAGTGCTTGACAAACCGAATTTCTGCGTATATAATAAACAAGCTATTTAACTGCTGCTATAGCTCAGTCGGTAGAGCGCATCCTTGGTAAGGATGAGGTCGCCAGTTCAAATCTGGCTAGCAGCTCCAGAAAAGTTCCCG
>JAQXMD010000029.1 GCA_029012465.1 Oscillospiraceae bacterium
CCGCAGTCTGGCACAGGCCTACGTCTACTACCATCAATGCACACCCTTTGGCATCTACAGGGATGAAACCATGGTGGGCTATGTGATGGTGATTTATGACTATGACCTGGAGGAGTACAACATCTGGCACATGATGATCGATGAAGCCAGTCAGCATCAGGGCCTTGGTGCCCTTGGGCTGGAGGCGTGCCTTCGGTACATCGCCACGAAGCCCTTTGGGCAGTCGGACCGGGTGGTTTTGACCTGCAACCGGGACAATGGCCCGGCTCTTCGGCTCTATCGGCGCTTCGGTTTTCAGGAAACCGGCAACGAGGACGAGGATGAAATTGAGCTTGCTCTGACGCTGGGACAGAAAACGCCTGATCGCTGACCTTGAATCTCTGAAATAACCATGAAAACAGCCATGCACCGGAAAATGGTGCATGGCTGTTGTGGTCAGGAAGCCTTAGAAATCCACGTCTGTGTCGTAGTAGCAGCACTTGAGCAGCTTTTCCATTTCCTCCTGGGTGGGGATTCGGGGGTTGGAGCCGGTGCAGGCGTCGCCAATGGCCCGCTCAGCAATACCGGGCAGACGCTCGAGGAATACCTCCTCCGGGACAAAGCCCGTTTCGCAGGGAAAGCTGTCCGCACCGTATTCCCGGATGCAGTGGGGAATGTTCAGATCGTCGTTCATCTTGCGCAGGAATGCGATCAGGGCGGCGACCTTTTCATCATCAGATGCGGACTTGTCGGCGATGCCCATGTAGTCCACAATGACCCCATAGCGCTGCTTTGCGATGGGTTCCTTGGCGTTGAATGCGATGACCTTGGGCAGGTACATGGCGTTTGCGGCCCCGTGGATGATGTGAGCGCCGTAATCAGCGAAGACTGCGCCGGTCTTGTGGGCCATGGAGTGAACGATGCCCAGCAGCGCGTTGGTAAAGGCCATGCCGGCCAGACACTGGGCGTTGTGCATCCGGTCACGGGCTTCCATGTCGCCGTGATAGGAGGGAACCAGATCCTTCATAATCATCTCAATGGCGTGGATGGCCAGAGGATCGGTGTAGTCACAGGCGGCGGTGGAGACATATGCCTCAACGGCGTGGGTCATGGCGTCCATACCGGTGTGCGCCACCAGCTTTTTGGGCATGGTTTCAGCCAGTTCCGGGTCTACGATGGCAACATCAGGGGTGATCTCAAAGTCTGCGATGGGGTACTTGGTGCCCTTTTCATAGTCGGTGATGATGGAGAAGGCCGTGACCTCGGTGGCAGTGCCGGAGGTGGAGGAAACTGCGCAGAAGTGGGCCTTCCGGCGGAGCTTCGGCAGGCCGAACACCTTGCACATATCCGCGAAGGTAACATCCGGGTACTCATATTTGATCCACATGGCCTTGGCGGCATCAATGGGAGAACCGCCGCCGATGGCAACGATCCAGTCGGGTTCAAAGCGAAGCATGGCTTCTGCACCGCGCATAACGGTTTCCACAGAGGGGTCCGGCTCGATGCCGTCGAACACCTGTACCTCCATACCTGCCTCCTGCAAATAGCCCACAGCCCGGTCCAGGAAGCCAAACCGCTTCATGGAGCCACCGCCCACGCATATGATTGCACGCTTGCCCGCAAAGGTTTTCAGGGCCTCCAGCGAGCCCTTTCCGTGATAAATGTCCCGGGGAAGAGTAAATCTGGCCATAATCGTAACCTCCTGTATAATCATTCAGTGTCCTTGTGATGTATGATAATTATGAAACGTTACATACAACCTACAGCGGCATTGTAGCACGAAGGGAGAAAAGTGTCAATGGGGGTGTAGTATTTTCTGAATATCTCACAATTCAGGCGGCAGATATTTGGTACAGATGGTCAAAGAATGGCGTTTTCTATTCAGAAAGCGCCGGTTTTCGGAATTTGTGGTTGATTTTTTACATCCAATGCAATAAACTGAGTATCAGAATACCATCGGAAAAGAGCTGATTGAAATGAAAGTTGTGGATATGCACTGTGATACCATCGGCGGTCTCTGGATGGCCGAAAAGAAAGGGCAGCCCAAATCCCTCCGGAGCAATGACATGCATCTGGATCTGATGAAAATGCAGAAGGGAGATTACCTGCTCCAGAACTTTGCCTTGTTTGTGTTTTTGAACGATCAGGAGGACCCGCTGGAAACCGTCCTTGAGATGGTGGATGTCTATGACCGGCACCTGAAGGCCAACGGGGACATTCTCGCGCCCGTCTATTGCTTTGACGACATTGGGAAGAATGCCGCAGCGGGTAAAATCTCCTCCATGCTTACCGTGGAGGAGGGGGCTGTGCTCAAGGGCAACCCCTATGTGCTCCGGGTGCTCTACAGACTGGGCGTCCGGATGCTGACCCTCACATGGAACTTTGAGAATGAGATCGGCTATCCCAATACCATCGTGAAACGGGAGGACTATGACCCCGCCAAGCGCTACGGTTTGAAGGAGCAGGGCATCGAGATTGTCCGGGAGATGAACCGGCTTGGGATGATCGTGGATGTAAGCCATCTGGGAGACGACGGCTTCTGGGATGTGGTGAAATACTCGGATAAGCCCTTCGTGGCCTCCCATTCCAATGCAAGAAGCCTCTGCGGACATACCAGAAATCTCACCGACGAGATGATAAAGGCACTGGCGGATCACGGCGGTGTCACCGGCATCAACTTCTGCGGAGATTTCCTCAACGAAAATGGCCAGAGCCGGGTGGAGGACATGGTTCGTCACATCCGTCACATTGTGAATGTGGGCGGCATCCACTGCGTTGGACTGGGCACAGACTATGACGGCATTGAGGGCGAGCTGGAGCTGAAGGATGGCTCCTGTATGCAGCTTCTGGCCCGGGAGCTGGAGCGCCAGGGCTTCAAAACCTCAGATATTGAAGCAATTTTCCACCAGAATGTACTGGACCTCTACCGTGAGGTGCTGAAATAAGCGGTTCGACCGCCTGTGGCACAGCCCGGGCGGTCGTTATTTCCCTTTGGGGCATCAAAAAGTGGCGGTTCCGGGCAGGAAGTCCCGTTTTCGGCTTGTAAAAATGGGGACGGTCATGATATAATGTATCCTGTATCATTATGAGGAACGGAGGAGATTCCGTGGACAAGGAAAAGGAAACGCAGCAGGAACAGCTTCCTGCCATTGAGATAAAGCCCAGTGAGGAATACCATGAGCGTCCTCTGTGGCATAAAATAATTGCGTGGGTGCTGATCGTTATGCTGGTGCTTGCTACAGGTATCTGCGCCCTGTGGCCCCTGCTGTGATTCCCTATACACTGGTGCGCTCGGACAGAAAGACCCTCTCTCTGGAAATCACCCGGGAGGGGAAGCTGAAGGTTCGTGCGCCCAAGCGGATGAGCCGGGTGCTGATAAATGCCTTTGTGCAGTCCAAAGAAGATTGGATCGTCAGCCATTTGGAGAAGGTTCAGAACACCCTGCCCCAGCGTCAGCCCTTTTCGCTCCGGCCCGGAGAGCAGCTGCGGTTTTGCGGAACCCTGCTGACCATTTGCCCCTCCGGCAGCCGCTGCATGTCCCTGTCTCCCACAGAAAAACGGCTCTATGTGCCGGAGATGTCCGGAGATGTCCTGCGGGAAGGACTGGAGAAGCTGGCAAAGCGGGCTGGCCTTCCCTGGATTCGGAGCCGGCTGGAGTTCTGGGCGAAGAAAATGGGCATAACCTTCGCAGGCGTGAATATCTCCTGTGCCCAGCGCCGGTGGGGCAGCTGCAGTGCCAGCGGAAGAATTCATATCAGCTGGCTGCTTCTGTTCGCAGACCCGGAGGATGTGGACTATGTGCTGGTCCATGAGCTGGCCCATCGGGTGGAATTCAACCACAGCGCGGCTTTCTGGGCCATTGTGGGACAGTATATGCCCGATTATCCGGTACGAAAAAAGAATCTGACCGCCTTCAGCAAACAGCTTTATGCACAGGGCTGGACCGGCGGATCAAAATAAAGGAGGAATCCGGGTGTGAAGGAATACCTGGAACTGGTCATTGCGTTTTTTAAGATCGGAATTATGACCTTCGGCGGAGGCTATGCCATGCTCCCCATTATTCAGCGGGAGGTGGTGGAAAAGAAGCAGTGGGCTACGGAAGAGGAAATTCTCAACTATTATGCCATCGGACAATGTACCCCCGGCATTATTGCGGTGAACACCGCCACCTTTATCGGCAACAAGCGGAAGGGAATTCCCGGCGGCTTTCTCTGCACACTGGGTGTGGTGCTTCCCAGCCTGATTATCATTTCCATCATTGCCGCCGTGCTGACGAATTTTGCGGATATTCCTGCTGTCCAGCATGCGCTGGCTGGGATTCGTGTGGCTGTGGTGGTGCTGGTTGGGGCTTCTGTGCTGAAGCTCCATAAATCTGCGGTGAAAAATGCCTTTGGCTGGTGCGTGTTTGTATTGACATTTCTGGCCTCTGCCATCTTTGGACTGTCGCCGGTACTGGTGGTGTTGGTGGCAGCGGTGGCAGGCATTTTGGCCGGCATGGTCAGCCGCAGAAAAGGAGGCGATCCCGCATGACCCTGCTTCTCATGTGCTGGGAGTTCTTTAAGGCCGGCCTTCTCAGCGTAGGCGGCGGCCTTGCAACCCTGCCCTTCCTCTATTCCATGGCGGATCGCTACGACTGGTTTACCAGAAGTCAGCTTTCGGACATGATCGCCGTGTCCGAATCCACCCCCGGCCCTATGGGTGTCAATATGGCAACCTATGCCGGCTATACCACCGCCGGAGTTCCCGGCGCGATCCTTGCAACCTTTTCTCTGGTGCTGCCCAGCATCATCGTGATCCTGCTGGTGGCACGCTTTCTGGAGAAATTCCAGAGCAGCAGAGCGGTGCAGGATGTGCTGGGCGGACTTCGTCCTGCCTCTGTGGGCCTCATTGCCGCAGCGGGCTTTGGCATTCTGAAAATTGCCCTGTCTATTGACCTGAGCGGCATATGGACGGCGTTTATGAGCTGGAAGGCTCTGGGGCTGATGGCTGTGATCGGCGTGCTGTATCACTTCAAAAAGAAGTGGCACCCCATCATTTTCATCGGCATCGGGGCTGCGGCGGGACTTGTGCTTGGACTATGAAAAAAATACTTGGTATCGACCCCGGATTTGCCACCATCGGCTTTGGCCTGATTGGGGCAGAACGGATGAATGTTCAGATGCTCCGGTACGGAGCCATTACCACCCCCGCCGGAATGGAATTTCCCCAGCGGCTGAAGCAGATTTATGACGACATGACCGAGCTGCTGGAGATTTTAAAGCCCGATGAGATCTCGGTGGAAGAACTGTTTTTCAACACCAATATCACCACGGGCATTCAAGTGGCCCATGGCAGGGGGGTGATCCTGCTGGCCTGTACCAATATGGGTGTCCCGATTTATGAATATACGCCCCTGCAGGTCAAGCAGGCTGTGGCCGGTTACGGCAGAGCGGATAAGCGGCAGGTCATGGAAATGACCCGGCGGCTGCTCCATCTGGACAAGATCCCGCGGCCGGATGATGCGGCCGATGGACTGGCGCTGGCTCTGTGCCATGCCCGAAGCAGCACATCCCTGCTGGCAAACCTGCAGCCCGGGCATTAGGAGGAAACCACTTGTTTTACTATCTACAGGGAAAGCTGGCGGCGGTGGAACTGAACCTTGTGGTCATTGACTGCGGCGGCGTGGGCTTTTCCGTGAATACCACCACCAATACCATCTCCCGACTGAAAATGGGGGAGGAGGCAAAGGTCTTTACCTACTGCTCCATTCGGGAGGATGCCTTTGACATCTACGGCTTTGCCACCAAGGCGGAGTTGGAAGCCTTCAAGCTGTTGGTGGGGATCAATGGCGTGGGCCCCAAGGCAGCGCTGGCCATCCTGTCCTCGGTGACGCCTGAGGGACTGAACATGGCGGTTGTAACTCAGAATGAAAAGATGCTCACAGCTGCTCCCGGCGTGGGCAAAAAAATCGCCCAGCGGATTCTGCTGGAGCTGAAGGATAAAATGGGCGTCATTACGGAGCTGGATATGCGCTCCGGCGCTTCCGTGACCGTTGCCCCTGCCGGACCTGACAGCAAGACCACTGAAGCTATTCAGGCGCTGCAGGTGCTGGGCTACGATCAGACCTCCATCAATGCAGCCATGAAGGGCATTGATGTGGAAAGCCTTGACACTCAGGGGATTATCAAACAGGCCCTTCGGGCCATGATGAAGCAGTAAGGAGGAGATTCTTTGAGTATTGATTTTTCTCAGGAGATGGATGCTCCTCTCATTACTCCCGGCGTGACCCCTCTGGACAGCGGAGAGGGCAGCCTTCGCCCTCAGACCCTTCGGGACTACACCGGGCAGGAGAAGGCCAAGGGCAATCTGAAGGTCTATATTGAAGCGGCCCGACGCCGGGGTGAGCCTCTGGATCATGTGCTGCTCTACGGCCCTCCGGGACTTGGCAAGACCACGCTGGCAGGGGTCATTGCCAACGAGATGGGGGTAAACCTTCGGGTCACATCCGGCCCCGCCATTGAAAAGACCGGGGATCTGGCGGCGCTGCTGACCAACCTTTCCGAAGGAGACATCCTGTTTATTGACGAGATTCACCGGCTCAACCGGGTGGTGGAGGAGCTTCTCTATCCCGCCATGGAGGACTATGCCATTGACATTATCATTGGCAAAGGTCCCTCTGCCAACTCCATTCGGCTGGATCTGCCAAAGTTCACCCTGATCGGCGCCACCACGCGGGCCGGACAGTTGTCCTCGCCCCTGCGTGACCGGTTTGGCGTCTCCCTGCGGCTGGAGTTGTATCAACCTGATGAGCTTCAAAAGATCGTTCTGAGGAGTGCGGCTCTGCTGGGCACGGAGATTGACCCGGATGGGGCCTATGAGATCGCCGCCAGAAGCCGGGGGACCCCAAGACTTGCAAACCGCATGCTCCGCCGTGTCCGGGATTTTGCCCAGGTCTACAATGACGGTGTGATTACCCGGCAGGCGGCTTCTGACGCATTGGATCGTCTGGAGGTGGACGCTCTGGGCCTGGACGATACAGACCGGAGAATGCTCCGCTCCATCATTGTGAACTATGGGGGAGGCCCTGTGGGCCTTGAAACGCTGGCTGCCACCATCGGAGAAGAAGCGGTAACACTGGAAGACGTTTACGAACCCTATCTGCTGCAAATCGGTTTTCTGACCAGAACGCCCAGAGGCAGATGTGTTACAAATCTTGCCTATGAGCATCTGGGCATTGAAAGAATCACCTCAGAGCCCGAGCAGATTTCTTTGGATAGTATAGGAGGTTAATATGGGAAAGTTATTTGGTACGGATGGAATCCGTGGAATTGCAAATGTGCAGTTGGATGCGACTCTGGCCTACCGGATCGGTCAGGCTGCGGCTATCGTGCTGGGCAAAGGCAAGGAGAAGAAGCCCGTTGTGGTCATCGGTAAGGATACCAGAATTTCCTCCGATATGCTGGAGGGGGCTATTACAGCTGGTTTCTGTGCCTGCGGCTGCAATGTGCATACGCTGGGCGTGATTTCCACTCCTGCCGTGGCCCTTGCAACGGTCATGAGCAAGTCCGATGCCGGCGTTGTGATCTCTGCATCCCACAACCCCTATGAATACAACGGCATCAAGTTTTTTGGCCCTGACGGCTCCAAGCTACCGGACGAAATGGAGCTTGCCATTGAGGAGCTGATTTTGCAGGAGGAGCCCCTTCCCACGAAAACCCACGGGGAGATTGGCGTCACCTATAATGACCGCCACACGGTAGATGCCTATGTGCGGTATCTTGCCTCCACAGTCAAGGGAGAGCCCCATGATCTCCGGGTGCTGGTGGACTGCGCCAACGGTGCGGCTTCCGTCACCGCACAGCGCCTGCTGAGCCGCTATGACATGGATGTAAGCTATATCAACGATAAGCCCAATGGGGTGAATATCAACAGCGGCTGCGGCTCCACCCATCTGGAGATGCTGGGGCAGAAGGTTCGCGAGGGCTGCTATGATGTGGGCATTGCCTTTGACGGTGATGCTGACCGCTGTCTGGCTGTGGATGAGAACGGCAACGAGATCGACGGCGATAAGATCATGGCCCTCTGCGCCCGGGCCATGAAGGAGGCCGGAGATTTGCAGAACGACGGTTTCGTGGCCACGGTCATGAGCAATATGGGCCTTCACAAATACGCAAAGGAGCAGGGCTTCCGCGTTCTCTGCGCCGATGTGGGTGACAGAAATGTCCGTGAGCTGATGGTGAAGGAAAACATGGTTCTGGGCGGCGAGCAGTCCGGCCATATCATCTTTATGAACCATATGCCCACCGGTGACGGCCAGCTGACAGCCCTCCACTTTCTGAGCATTGTCAGCAAATATGGTGCCACGGTCAGCTCCCTGGTGGATGAGATCAAGCGGTATCCCCAGGTGCTCATCAATGTTCCCGGCCCCCACGACGCCACCGCAAAGCGGAAGCTGATTGCCTCTGACGCGGTTCAGAATGCCATCCGGGAAAAGGAAACGGGCCTTGACGGCCGGATTCTGGTGCGTCCTTCCGGTACGGAGGCGCTGCTTCGTGTGATGGTGGAGGCTTCTGAGGAAGCTGTGGCCCAGACTGTTGCAGAGGAACTGGCGAAGGTCATTGAAGAAATCCAGAAATAATGAGAGAGAAACAGAGGACTGCTTCACTTCAAATGTGAGGCAGTCCTCTTTGCAATGTCTATTCACTTTTTCGGAATTCAGCCCAGAATTCCACGCCGCCTTCAACGTTCTTCACGCCGTAGTGACCACCCAGAAGCTCCATATTGCTCCGAACAATGGAAAGTCCAAGGCCGGATTCCCGCCGGTCACGGGTGCGGGACTTATCCAGACGGTAGAAGCTGTCCCAGATGGCGTCCATCTCTGTTTCAGGGATGGGATTAGCAGAGTTGAAAATTCTGACCCGGTAGAAGTCGCCCCGGTCTTCGGCACAAATCCTCAGAACCTTTCCATCGCCCATGTGGGAGATGGCATTCTGCATATAATTGGTGATGACCTGTTCCACAGAGAAGTAGTCGGAACGGATATACATATCCTCAGGCAGGTGGGAGGAAAAGTCCAGCTTGGCGCGCTCAATCTCAATGGTGAAAATGTCCAGCACATAGGCGATCAGCTCACTGAGATCGAATTCCTCCTCCTCCAGAGTGACGGTGCCGCTTTCCAGACGGAACAGCTCCATCATTTTGAGAATCATGGACATCATTCTGTCGGATTCGTCGCAGATGACATCACAGTATTCCTTCACTTCCGCATCGGTTTTCGCCATGCCGGAACGGAGACCGTCGGCGTAACCGGAAATCAACCCGATGGGCGTTTTCAGATCGTGGGACAGGTTGGCAACCAGGTTTTTTCTGGCTTCCTCCTGTTCCTTTTTTGCCTTAATGTCCTCCAGAAGCTGCGCGTTTGCGGTTTCCAACTTCTGGATGTGGGTCTGCATCAGATTGGACATGGTGTTGATGCTTTCGGCCATTTCACCGATCTCACCGCCCGCTCCCGTGTCACACTGCTGGGAAAAGTCCAGATGGGCAATTTTCTTCGCGATGTCGGTAATCTGCATAACAGGTTCTGTGACGGTGGAGGCCATGCGGGAGAAGGCCACAAAGGCAAGAACCATCACCAGAAGCCCCACAATCAGTGTGAACTGCATGGAGATCTCCGTGGCCTGAGAGATGGAGGCGTAGGAGGTGCTCAAATCAAAGAGGTAATTGCCGGAAATGCCTCCCAGCATTACGCGCTTTCCGCCACTGACCGTTACACCGGATGAGGTGTGCTGAAACATCTCGTCGGTGTTGATAAAGTAGCCGGAATCAGAGGCCGATGCATGATCCCGGATAAAGGGCAGAATCCGTCCGACCATATCCGGCATAAAACGATCAGCCATCTGGCTGTTATACAGGATCGAGTCATCATCAGCATTGGCCACGACGATGGTGATATTCTGCTCCTCCAGCTGGGAAATGACAGTCAAATCCACTTCGTCAAGACCGGACAGAGTCTGAAAGGCGCTGACAAGACGTGTTTCCACGTTATGGAGATAGTACGGCTCCATAAACAATGCGCTGAACAGGTACACCAGCACATAATAAACGGCCAGTATGCCAACTGAAAGCAGGATCAGCTTTTGCCGAAGATGTCCCCGTGGATGCATATCTCAGCCCTCTAGCTTGTAGCCTCTGCCCCGAACGGTTTTCAGAGCGGAACCGTGAGCCCCCAGCTTCATCCGGAGGTTTTTGATATGGGTGTCCACGGTGCGGGCGTCTCCGTAATAGTCAAAGTTCCAGACAGCGGACAGAATCTGCTGACGGCTCAGGGCGATATTCTTGTTCTGGGCAATATACAGCAGCAGTTCAAACTCTCTGGGGGTCAGGGAAAGATCTTCACCGTCTACTGTGACCGTGTGTGCGTCGGGGTCAATGCATATGCCGGCGACCTCAACCGTGGTGTGAAGGGACACAGAACGCTTCAGCAACGCCTTGACGCGGGCAATGAAGATGGGGAACTTCACAGGCTTGGCGATATACTCGTCAGCACCGCAGACGAAGCCTAGAACCTCGCTGTCTTCGTCGTCCTTGGCAGTGAGCATAATAATGGGCAAATCGCTGAATTCACGGATTGCCTTACAGGCCTGAATGCCGTCCATAACGGGCATCATAATGTCCAGAATCACAAGAGAAATATCGCTGTCCTGGCTTACAAGCTCTACGGCCTGCTGGCCGTTGCTGGCTTCGACGGTCTTATATCCCTCATTGCGGAGGAAGTCGCCAACAAGGCGGCGCCAACGTTCTTCATCGTCGGCAATGAGAATTTTCACATGGTTTGACATGATGCATCCTCCTGACAAACAGCTTCACAACGGCAGATGGGCGTACCGAGACCGTAGAACTTTTCTTCATAGCCAGTCATGATACCCACAGGGCCGTTGGCGTGAAGATCGTGGGTGATGTTTTTTAATAAATAACCGCATTGCTCAAACTGCTCCAGAGAGAAGTCGAAGAGGTTTGCGTTATCTGTTTTGAAATGGATTTCGCTGCCGGGCTTGAGAATCTTCCGGTACAGATTCAGAAAATCTGCGTGGGTGAGACGGCGGGGCGCATGCTTCTTGTGGGGCCAGGGATCGCAGAAGTTGATATAGAGCAGATCCACCTCACCGGGGGCAAATAACTCAGCGACCCGGGAAACATCATCTCCGATGAAAAACACATTTTTCAGCCCCATGTTTTTCACCTTTTCCATGGCCATAACCATGGCCTCGGGAACGCGCTCCATGGCAATCAGCAGCACATCCGGTTCCGCGGCAGCGGTCTCGGCGGTGAACTTGCCTTTTCCACAGCCAACCTCCAGCCGGAGGGAGGTTGCTTCCGGATACAGCTCCCGCCAGCGGCCCTTAAGCTGCTCCGGATCACGAATCCAGATGTCGGAACAGGCCTCCATTCTGGGAATCAGATTCGGCTTTCGTCTCATTCGCATAGAATAACCCTCTTTTCGTTCTTTTCGATGCCATTATAACAAATCTGGGATTCTCCGTAAAGCATTTTCCGTGTGATTATTTTGTGTAGCGGAAGCAGTGCCGACGCTTTTGGCGGCAAAAAATGCTTGCAGTAGGGGAGTGAATATGGTATAATACCCAAGTATCCGGGTGTGGCGCAGCTGGTAGCGCGGGTGGTTTGGGACCATCAGGCCGCAGGTTCGAACCCTGTCACTCGGACCAACACCCCCAGGAGCAGTCGCTCCTGGGGGTGTTATTATATTTATAGGACAGCAACCGTTCCGCCTGTGATCCATCTGCCTAAAATCACTTCTCCTGAATGTGCAGGTTTCCACTGGTGCTTTCCACAGAGATTTGGCTCTCTCCACCGCCGAAGACATACAGGTCGCCCTTGCGCTCACAGGCTGCGTCGGTGTGTAGCGTCCCACTGGTTGCGGAGAAGGAAACCTCCCCGCCGCCCTCCGGCAGAGCCAGGGTGGTTCTTCCACTGGTGGTGTGAACCTCCACCTGAGACGCAGCGGAAAGCCCTAAGTCAACGCTGCCGCTGGTGGTATCAACCTCGATGGTGTCCGCCTCAACGGCGCCGATGCGGACGGAACCGGAGGTGGTGTTGCATTCCAGTGCTTGAGATTTGACGCTGTCCACATGAACGGCTCCGGAGCTGCTGCTGAAATCGAGATTGTCAGCCGCCACTGTCCCCAAATCTGTGCTGCCGGAATGGGCGGAGATCAGAATGGAGTTTTGCGTCAGGTTGTCCGACTTGACCGTGGCGGAGGTGGTGTGCACCGAGAGGTCGATGCCCCGAGGCACCTGAATGGTCAGGCGCTTGTCGCTGGGATTGACGCGGATGTTGACATCGGATTCGCAGAAACGAACCCGCAGGATACCGTCCTCCAGCAGGTAGTGCATGGCGGTCTCCTCCGACATGGTGCCGCCGCTTTCCCGGACCCTCAGCTCAGCGCTGTCTGATTCTTCGATTTCCACCTCGCCGGAGCGCCAGTAGATCTCGATGGACTTCACCTGGTCTGGGGCATAAGTAAACGGACCGGTCTGATACCGTTCGGCGTCTGGATAGCTCTCTCCGGTCACAAAGTCGCCGATTCCAAAGCTCATATGGAACTGGCAGCCCGACAGCAGTACCGCCGTCAGAGAGAATGCCAGCAGGATTGTGAGCCATTTTTTGTAGTGTTTCATAGTTACCTCTTTTCATTTCTGTGAAGAACTGTCTGCCGGTCCTTGCGGTCAATGGCATAAACGACAGTCTGCGCTCCCTCGTTGTCGGTATATTCATCCACAAGCTGCATCCCGGCTGCCCGGGCGGTGGCGGAGGATGGGATATTCGCTTTCTTCATGTAGGAATAGATTCGCTTGAAGGGCGTGTTTTCAAAGGCCCAGTCCCGGCAGGCCAACGCGGCTTCTCTGGCATAGCCCTGCCGCTGATGGGCTTTTGCAATATGGTAGCCGATTTCGGGCTTGATACTCCCGTTGATATTCTGCATGGTCAGCCCGCAGTCGCCGATCATCTCACCGGTGGATTTCAGGCAGACGGCCCACAGCCCAAAGCCGAATATCTGATAGCGTTCCAGATTTCGGCTGATCCAGCCTCGGACCCGCAGGTCATCAAAGGTGTAGGGATAGTGCTCCATAATATCCGAGTCCGCAAGGACGGAATATAGCGCATCAAAGTCATGCAGGGTCATTTCCCGCAGATACAGGCGTTCTGTTTCGATTATCATAGATGGAATCCTCGATACACAATGATGTGAATTTTTGTTGGCCGTTCCCGCTGTCAATCGGTAAAGACTTCCCTATAGCTGATGGTTTTCTTCGGGTCCACATGGGAAACGCCGCAGAAGGAACCCTGATACCAAAGCAGGAAGCGGTTGTCATTGCTCACGATGCAGCAGGGGGGCAATGGATTTGTACCGCCTCTGGGATAAACGGCCTTCGGCGCATAGGAGATTCCATAATAATCCAATGCCTCCGGTATTTTAGACCAGGAGGCATGGCCTTCCCCCATCAGGGCCACCACATCCGCAAGGGAAACCCCGGCCAGCATGGCAACACAGCAATGACCGCAGAGGCCGGCCTGAATGGGAATTGCTTCGATTCCGTCAATCTTCCGAACCGGGTTCTCCCTGGAATAGGGGCTGTGGTGATTGATTCGGGACAGGGCCTCAATGGGTTCCATGACAATCTCGTATGTATCCTCCGGGGCGAGGGCTGTTCTGATTTTCTTCGGAACGGGAATCCAGTAGTTCCCGTTCCCTTTGGGAATGAGCTTGCACTCGAACGCTTGGGCTTCTATGGTCACACGGCACGGAATATTTCCCTTCAGGCTCGTTTCATCCCATACGTTGAACGGAATCCGGATAAATCCGCGGCGGCCCTCGGTGAATATGGATTCTCTGAATGAATAGATCATGTTAACTTCCCTCAATTCTCATATCCAGTGCGTTTCGGAAGGATCGACTTGCAATTTGCGTCGTAGCATTTCCGGGACAGATGAATCAACAGCTCCTCCAGAGAGGCGGCACCAGCCAACGCACACAGCGCCCAGCTGTATGCGATGCCGGAGGAAACCGCGAGAATGTATGGCAGCAGGAAAACCGCTCCGCCGGTGAGCTTGTTCAGCCAGGTGTGCAGGGAAGCGAACCGGCGGTATTTGACTGCGGCCACGGAGTAGGCGCTCAGGCGCAGCAGGAGAATTCCTGCTACGGCGCACCAGATCGCCACCGGGAGGGCTGCCCACAAAATAGGCAGGAGACGAACCAGCACCACCCCGAAAAACAGCAAATCCGCGACACTATCCAGCCTTGCGCCGAAGAAGCTGGCTGACCCGGTTTTTCGGGCAAGCCAGCCATCCAGCGCATGGAACGAACATCCAGTCCATAACGGTCTTTCATCGTGCTTATCATATAGGCGTCTCCGCTTTTGTTCAGAGGATTCCGGTAATCGTCATAGTCGAAACAGTTTCTGCCGCCTCCTGCTCACTCTGCCCCTCGGGCTGACGGATGGGCACCCAGATGCCGCACTGGTAATCCGGGCTCTGGGGGTTGCCGGGGGAGTAGACCTCCAGGGTGGCGCTGCCGTTTCCCTGATACTTCTGGCCCTCGCCGGGATACCACTCCTGCCAGACCTGAGTGTTCAGCGTTTGCAGAGAGCCGGGGAGCGGGCCTCTGGCGGAGAACACCGCCCAGTCGCTCTCCGGGAAGGAATAGAGCTTCAGGCCCTCCGGTACCTCGCCGCCCTGGTAGAGTCCGGCGATCCAGTAGTCAAAGGAACCCTCATGCTCGTCGCAGATGGCAAACAGGCCGATGCCGTTTTCGAGGAGTGCCTTTTCCACCGGCGTTTCCGGCTGCATGGTCTGCCAGAGCCGGGCGTATTTTTGGTTATACTCCTTGTCCCAGAACTCGGGGCACTTCCAATACCCCTCCTCCGGGCGGATGGAGGCGGAAAAACCGATCAGGGTCATGGCGGGTTTGTGTTCATAGGTAACGTTCATTTGTGGGTCTCCTTTCAAAGCGAAAATAGTTATTCATTATTTCTTACATCACTTCGCTGAGTTTTTCGACGGCACAGCCCTTGCTTGCGTAATAAGCATACATCTCATGGAGCTTTGCTTTATCATAGCTGGTGATACAGTCGGACAATACATGGACGGTATAACCGGCTTTGGCCATATTGTAGCAGGTGGATTTGATGCAGGCCGTAGCATCAGCTCCGGCGACAAAGAATTCGGTGATGCTCTGTGCCTGAATAAAGGCTGAAAACGCTTCGCTTGTTAATGCGTTGCTCTTTGTCTTGATGAAAATGTGATCGGATACGATTTTCAGTTCCGGAACAAGCTCGGCTCCCCGCGTACCGGGCTTGAAGGTTCTTGTTCCGGCAGACAGATTGTTATGCTGAATGTACACAACCGCCATATTGTTCGCTGCAGCCCAGTCAATTGCCTGATTGGTAGTCTCAATGATATCTCTGTAGTTTTTTGTAATGTCATTCTGAAGGTCGATCACGACCAATGCTTTGTTTTTCATAATACTCCTCCAACATATGATGAAAAAATATAATCAACAGGAGGGAAACCCTCTTTTATTCTTTGCTGCTGTCTTCACGGTCCTCTTTTTTGATGCAGGTGCCGATGGCAAGACCAATCAGCATACCAAGGCTCATGCCGATGCCGATATTGACCACTCCCGATGCGCCAATGGCAGAGCCAAAGCACATCCCCAGACACATTCCCTCGGTGCCGTAATCCGCCTGGGGCTTGTTGTCCTTCGAGGCCTTTTTCTGCTTTGCGCTCCGAGCAGCAAATACCGCCAGAAGCAGCCCAATCGCAACCCAGGGAAGGGCCGCATGGATAAAATCAAATACATGTTCCATCTTCAAATCCTCCGAAATTTTCCTGTTTTACACTGTATGCTTACGCTGGATGTGGCCTGAAGCCCCAGAAGCCGGTTCATTTCCTCCACGGCATTTTTGTATGTTCCCCCGGTGTGGTGTACCAGAATGTATTCCGCTTCCCGAATCTTCCCGGAAGCCTGCCGACAGAATTCCCGTACCGGGGCCGCCAAGGCGAATACCCAGATGGGTGTGCAGATGGTCACATGGTCATAGACACTGAGATCCACAGTAAGCGGCGCAATGGGCATAGCCCAGCGATGCATGGCGAACCGCCCACACCACCAGAAGCCCATGGTACCCCCGGTTCGTTCAGTGGCCTTGATCTCAAAGACCTCTGCTCCAGTGCGGTCTGCAACCTCATAAGCCAGCTTCTTCACATATCCCATGCGGGAGAAGAACACCACCAGATTCCGCTTGTCTGTGCCGATGCCGGGATAGTCGGAGCGCTCCACGCGAAACGACTCCTGCTTCCCGAACACCCAGGCCATGTACCCAGTGACCGCCTGACAGCAGCCAAACACAAAGTAGATGGTCGACATAAAATTCAACGGGAAGATCACGAACTGAATACAGATCCACAGCATCAGCGTGATACCGAACACGCCGCCCATCACAACGCCGCTTTTCCGTTTCAGAAGGAGCAGGACTGCTGCGGTCAGGTTGGTCAGCCCGTTGACGATCAGCAGGGCAAAGCCGGAGAAGATGAAGTCTTGAAACAGGACCTCCGCAAAGGGAAGCACCTGAAAATACGGGAGCATGGCGTCCATGCCCATGGCCTTCCCGGTGGGGTCAGCCAGCATCCCCGTTGCCCCGGCCACGGCGCCGATGCCGATAAACAGTGTCCAAAACAGCAGCCAGCGCCGGGCAATTTGTGATCTTGTATGCCTTTTATGGTTCATGCTTCTCCTCCGAATGATGATTCTCGTCTGCCTTTCGATTTTCCGCCATGCGGAAATGACGTGCCGCGAAAAACATGCAGGAAGCTGATGCCAGCAGCACACCACCATAGGCAATCCCGGAGCAGATTGCCATGAGAATGGCGGATATGGTCATCAAAGCCCCGGCACAGGTGAGCATCCGGGAAGTAAAATGCTGATCCTTCATTGTTCTTGTCCTCCATAACGCTGCCGTCTGAATTGACGGCCAGATACAATCTATTCTTGAAACCGAAAGAAATTCTCCCGGCTGCTATCTCGGCTCCAGCTCTGCATTCCAGATAGAGGTCTCGTCCATGCTGGTTTTCAGAATCACCTGATCAATGGGGCCCTGGGTGGGGATGGTGATGTCAAAATCCCCCGTCTCCAGAGAGCCGAACACGGCGCTGAACCGGAAGCCCACAAAGAGCTTTCCGTCCTTTTCCTGGGCATAGTAACCGCAGAAGCCCTCCGGGAAAGAGCCGGGGTAGAAGCCGGTGATA
>JAQXMD010000030.1 GCA_029012465.1 Oscillospiraceae bacterium
GTCGATGGAGCCGTACTGGGGAAGGGAATACATCTCCGTAACGGTATTCAAAGAGGTTGCGATTTTGCCGTTTTTCAGCTTAACCGGCACCGAGGGATATTCCTCCTCTGTGGGAGCTTCCAGCTCATAAGCGCAGTCGAAAGAGTCCAAGGTCTTTACAAGCTCTGCCTCCTCCGGTTCGGAAACCCAGCCGGTCATGAAGAAGGTGGTGTCGGTGTCCAGAAGCCGCTCCTTGCAAAGCTCCTTCTGAATCTCCTGACTGAGCCGGTCGGCAGTCAGCTGCAGGGCGGGCCGTGCATCCTTATAAGCCGAGAGGGCTTCGGTGATGCTTGCCTCCTGCTGCTCCAGGGTTGCCAGCTGCTTTGTGAGATACTTTACGGTTTCCTCAGCGGTGCCGGTAATGCCCTTGAAGGTGGTGTTGCTGAAGCCGTAGGATTTGAGAACATCCAGCGCGGCCTCCTCCTGACTGCGGTGACAGCAGAAGAGCAGGTAGTGCATCTCGGCATCGGTGGATGCCAGAAACAGCTCAGAGGCGTCGGCATTCAGCTGAAGATCCTTGCGGACATTTTCCAGATCCACCGTGGCCGGGATCATACCAAAGGCCACATACATGGAAGCGGTGGACTGGGTGGTCAGCGGGATGTCAAGACTTACCCAGGGAAGCAGGGTCTGACAGGTGGTTTTTACCTTGTGCTGGTCAGAAGCGTTCTGGCGAAGATCAGCGGCATAGGCGTTGATCTCATGGGCCTTCAGGGCGGCATCGGCAGCGGCGTCCTGATCGAACAGATCTTCCATTTTGACCTCCGGCTTCGGAGCGAAAAGGGAAGATTTCACAGGCGCATACTCATCCAGCACCTTCAGTGCCGCCTCGGTTTCCTCCAGCAACCGCTCCTTTTCGGAACGGGTGGAGCTGTTTGGATGAACCAGTCCTGCCCAATCGGGATCGGAAAGCCGGTCAGTCTGTTCTGTGACCTCCACGCAGCCAAGCTGCTGGAGGGCTTCAAACAGCCGGTCACGATCCCGGATGAGGCCAAATAGGCGCAGCCGTTTCATGTTTACAATAGCCATTTAGCCCATCACGATCCTTTCTACGATGCGGTCAGCGGCCTGGCCAAGCCGGGACTCCGCGCGGGTGCGGAGGACAGCACATTGGTTTTCTGCGTGACGCATGGACTCCTCGGCGTTTTCAGCAGCCTTCGCTTCAGCGTCCTGCATCATTTGCCGGACCATAACAGCGGCCTCGTTCTGGCGCTGCTCCTGATATGCGCGGCCTCTGGTTTCAGCCTCGGCGAGCATCTGCTTGGAAGCGGCAGAGGCTTCCTGCATGGAACGCTTGGCGGCAGCTTCTGCGTCTACGACTTTTTTCATAGCATCCAAAGACATGTTTTCACCGCCCTTAAATGAATTTTATAACTCCATCATGATACATTAATTTATAGTATGAGGATGATACGTTATAGTCAAATTATACTGGGGAAAGACAAAAAAAGAAACTGTACAAAGTGCACAAAATCATTAAAAAACATAGATGTTCGCTGTGAATCATGTATATGCTTGGAATGATTCCAACTTTTTTTCTGTTCATATTTGTAAATAGTAAATAGTATTTAACATAATTTTTACCTTGAGAAAAATTAAAACTGAAGAAAATTCTTACAATGTGACCATAAACGTAGAATATCGTGCAATCATTTTGTGAAATTAATATATACTTCATAATTTTGAAATGTAATTGACAATTATTTATAGAGGGCATATCCTTCTGGTTATATCAAAAAACAGCCGCCCGGAGAGATCCGGGCAGCTGTAAGGAATTGTGATTTACTTATCTGCCTTACCGTCTTTTGCGATGATGGCACGGTTGATGGCGCAGAGAATGGCACGGAGAGAAGCGCGGTTGATGTTGTGGCTCTTGCCTACGCCGAAGGCATCCTTTCCGTCGGGAGTTTTCAGGTGGATATAGCAGACAGCCTGAGAATCGGAGCCGGAGGTAATGGCGTGCTCGGAGTAATCCACGAACTGGAACTTGCCAATTTCAAAGCCGGAGATGGCATTGAAGAAGGCATCGATGGGGCCGTTGCCCTGACCGGAGATTTCCAGCTCCTGACCCTTGTAGCTCAGGGCGCCGGAGAAGCCCACCACGGGATCTTCCCCGTGGGTGCCGGACTCGGTAAAGGTGTGGCGCAGGAGACCGTAGGTCTTGTCCACGGCAAGATAGTTTTTGTCGAACAGCTCATAGATCTGGCTGGGCAGCAGCTCGGTGCCGAGGCGGTCGGTCTCCGCCTGAACAATGGCGCCAAACTCGGGATGCATGGCCTTGGGCAGGTTGTAGCCGAAGTTGTTGTCCATGACAAAGGCGGCGCCACCCTTGCCGGACTGGGAATTGATCCGGATGATGGGCTCATACTGGCGGCCCACATCTGCCGGGTCGATGGGCAGATAGGGGACCTCCCACATGTCCGTGCCGGATTCCTTCATGTACTGGACGCCCTTGTTGATGGCGTCCTGATGGCTGCCGGAGAAGGCGGTGAACACCAGTTGGCCTACATAGGGCTGGCGGGGGTCCACCTTCATATGGGTGCAGCGCTCATACATATCCTTGATTTTGTTGATGTTGGAGAAGTCCAGCTTGGGGTCCACGCCCTGGGTGTACATATTCATGGCCAGAGTGACCATATCCACGTTGCCGGTACGCTCACCGTTGCCGAAGAGGGTGGCCTCCATGCGCTCGGCGCCTGCCAGCAGGCCCAGCTCTGCGGTGGCAACGCCCTCGCCCCGGTCGTTGTGGGGATGGAGGGAGATGATGGCGCTATCCCGGGAGGGGAGCTTGCTGATGAAGTATTCAATGCAGTCGGCAAAGTAGTTGGGCATCATGTTTTCCACGGTGGAGGGCAGGTTCAGAATGACCTTGTTCTCGGGAGTGGCGTGGAGATGCTCCAGAACTGCCTGGCAGATCTCCACAGCGTAATCCATTTCGGTGCCCATAAAGGACTCGGGGGAATACTCATAGCGGAGGTTCATGCCGGAGGCAATGACAGGCTGAGACAGCTCATAAATCAGGTCGGCGGCATCGGTGGCGATTTTGGTGATGCCCTCGCAGTCCATCTTAAAGACCACCTTCCGCTGAAGGGTGGAGGTGGAGTTGTAGAAGTGCAGAATCACGTTCTTCGCACCCCGGATAGCCTCAAAGGTCTTCTGAATCAGATGGGGACGGGCCTGTACCAGCACCTGAATGGTCACATCGTCGGGAATGTGGTTCCCTTCGATCAGCTCCCGGCAGATCTCGTATTCGGTCTCCGAGGCGGAGGGGAAGCCGATCTCGATTTCCTTGACGCCGATGTCCACCAGGGTGTGGAACATCTCCAGCTTCTGCTGGAGATTCATGGGGTTGATGAGGGCCTGATTGCCGTCCCGCAGGTCCACGCTGCACCAGATGGGCGCGGCCTTGATCTTCTTGTTGGGCCATGTCCTGTTGGGCAGGGCAATGGGCTGATAGGGAATATATTTCTGATAACCCGGTTTCATAGAAAGTTCCTCCTTAATTCGTTACAGGTTAGATAGTATAAAATAATCCCCGGAACGCGGTTGCGTTCCGGGGTGTAATAGCTTCATTACACGGTACCACCCGGTTCAGCCGGAAATTCCGGCCCTCAGCCTCAACTAAGGCTTAGGCCGGTAACGAGGCCAACCGTTCTGCCCTGAATATCAGGCAGACGACTCCGGGGTGAGCTATACACAGCCGGCCTTCCGCTGCCTTGCACCCACCGGCAGTTCTCTGAGGGAGGATTCAGCTGTCTTATCCCCATCATGGTCTTTTGCTATGGTGAATAGTATCACACAAAGTCCGGGTTGTCAAGGCATTTGCGGCGGAATCTCCGGGAGGAAAAAGAGACGCTGAACTGTCATTGAGAGAGTCTTGGTCATTTTCCCTAAGGGGAGGATTTCGTGGGGAGCGTTTTTCTCAAAAAACACTCTGTAAAATGGCACGGAATTGTGGTATACTATACAATAGTACATTCATAAGCATTTACGGCTCCGTGCCGCTGACATAGCGAGGTACACATGATGGAAAAGAAAGCTGTTCCGGAAGCGGAAAAGAATCTCTGGCTGGAGACCTACAAAGCCCTGTCAGATGTGATTTCCTGCCTGATTTTTGTTACGATACTCTTTGTGTTTGCCATTCGGCTTGTGAGCGTTGTAGGCTCCTCCATGTATCCCACCCTTCATGAGGGGGACAGACTGACCCTGCTCAGCAACTGCCTCTATGAACCGGAGGCAGGGGATATTGTGGTGCTGGTGGCAGAGGATTTTGACAATGGAGTTCCCCTTGTGAAGCGTGTGATCGCCTCGGAGGGACAGACGGTGGATATTGATTTTTATCAGGGACTTGTCTGGGTGGACGGTGTTCTGCTGGATGAGCCCTACATCAATGAGCCCACCTACCGGGACGAGGGAATGAAGTTTCCCCTGACGGTTCCGGAAAACTGTATTTTCGTCATGGGGGATAACCGCAATCATTCCACCGACAGCCGCTGCCCGGACATTGGCTGTGTAGATCAGCGGTACGTGCTTGGTAAGGCACTTCAGGTGGTGACGCCCTTGAGCCGTTTTGGAGGTATTTCATGAATATACAATGGTATCCCGGTCACATGACCAAGACCCGTCGGCAGATGGAGCAGGATATCCGTTTGGTGGATGCGGTCTGTGAGATCGTGGATGCCCGGATACCGCTGGCCTCCAGAAATCCCGACATTGACAGCATCTGTGGCAATAAGCCCCGAATGATGATCCTGAACCGGACGGATATGGCTGACCCCGCTGCCACAAAGAAATGGGCGGCCTATTTCCGGAAGCAGGGAATGATCGTCCTGGAGACCGATGCCAAAAACCGCAAGGGCACCAATCAGTTTGCGCCTAAGGTCCGGGAGCTGCTGAAGGAGAAGCTTCAGCGGTATCAGGAAAAGGGACAGGCGGGACGCACCATCCGGGTGATGATCGTTGGCATTCCCAATGTGGGAAAATCCACCCTCATCAATCAGGTGGCGGGAAGAAAATCCGCCAAAGCGGAAAACCGGCCCGGCGTCACCCGGGGAAAGCAATGGGTTACTGTGGAGCGGGGACTGGAGCTGCTGGACACTCCCGGCATTCTCTGGCCCAAGTTTGACGACCCCCAGGTGGGACTGCACCTTGCCGTCACCGGCGCGGTGAAGGACGACGTGGTGGACATTGAGGAGCTGGCCATTTGCCTCATGGAGCTTCTTGGGAAACACTATCCCAATGCGCTGGAGACTCGGTATAAGGTGACTGTGCCGGAAAATGCCACCGGGCTTGAACTTCTGGAACTGTGCGGGAAAAAGCGGGGTATGCTGATTTCCGGCGGTGAGGTGGATCTGGAACGAATGAGCCGTGTGCTGCTGGAGGAATTCCGCAGCTGTAAGCTGGGTCGCTTTACCTTGGAGCTGCCGCCGGACAGGGAGGAAATCGTTCATGAAGAAGGATAAGGAGCCTGTGGATCTCTGGGAGCTTCAGCGGGAGTATGCCGGGAAGGGTTTTCAGGTGATCTGCGGTGTGGATGAAGCGGGGAGAGGCCCGCTTGCCGGCCCCGTGTGCGCCGCTGCTGTGATACTGCCGGATGGATATGAAATTCCCGGCCTCAATGATTCCAAGCAGCTGACGGATAAAAAGCGCAGAGAGCTGTTCCCGGTTATCAAGGAACAGGCCATCGCCTACGGCATTGCCATGGTGGATGAAGGGGTCATTGACAGGGACAATATCCTGAATGCAACCTTTCAGGCCATGCGGGAAGCAGTCTCCCAACTGTCGGTAAAGCCGGATCTTGTACTGGTGGATGGAAATCGCCTGACGGATTTCGGCTGTGCGGCGGAGGCTGTGGTAAAGGGCGATGCAAGAGTTGCTTCCATTGCCGCCGCATCCATTCTTGCCAAGGTCACAAGAGATGAATATATGGAGCAAATGGATGCCCTGTATCCCGCATATGGCTTTGCCGTACATAAGGGCTACGGCACCAAGCGGCACTATGCCGCGATCCGAGAACATGGCATGTGCCCCATTCACCGGCGAACCTTCCTGAAAAAGTTCTATGGGGAAAAGTAATGCGCTGGGCGCCTGGGGCGAGGAGAAGGCCGCAAGATTTCTGGAATCCAGAGGCTATCGGATTCTGGAACGGAATTTCCACAGCCGTTACGGAGAAATCGACATCATCGCAGAGGATGATGAATTTCTGGTTTTTGCGGAGGTTCGACTTCGGAAAACCAGCCGCTACGGCAGTCCGGAGGCAACGGTAGACCTCCGGAAGCAGGAAAAGCTTCGTCAGACTGCGGAACTCTACCTACAGACCCATGAGACGGAAAAACAACCCCGGTTTGATGTGATCGCCCTCCACGCAAAGGACGGCATGGACACCAGACCTTTGCCGGTACACCATATCATTGACGCATTTTGACCGAAAAATGGTCGCGAAAGAAAGCAGGAATATACAATGTATTATTTGAGCACAAGAGACGCGTCCCTCCGCAAGACCGCAGCGGAGGTCATAGTTCAGGGCCTGAGCCGTGACGGCGGCCTGTTTACCCCTGTGGAGTTTCCCAAACTGCCGGAGGGCATGCTGGAGGAGCTGATCTCCGCAGATTACAGGCAGCGGGCAAAACGGATCATGAAGCTCTATCTGGAGGATTTTACGGAGGAAGAGCTGGCGGACTTTGCCGCCAAAGCCTACGGCGACCAGTTTGACACCAGGGCTGTTGCCCCTGTATATCATCTTACCGAGGGTACTGAGGTGCTGGAGCTGTGGCATGGTCCCACCTGCGCCTTCAAGGATATGGCCCTTCAAATGCTGCCCTATCTCCTGACCGCATCTCTCCGGAAAACCGGAGAGGAAAAGACTGCCTGCATTCTGGTGGCTACCTCCGGCGATACCGGAAAGGCAGCGCTGGAGGGCTTCTGCGACGTGGATCACACCAAAATCCTTGTATTCTATCCCAAGGACGGTGTTTCCGACATCCAGAAGCTCCAGATGGTCACCCAGAAGGGCGATAATGTGGGGGTTTGCGCCGTTATCGGCAACTTTGACGATGCCCAGACCGGCGTGAAAAAGATCTTCTCCGATGTGGAGATACGCAAAACCCTGGAGGAGCGGGGATTGTTCCTGTCCTCTGCCAACTCCATCAACTGGGGCCGTATTCTGCCGCAGGTTGTTTACTATATCAGCGCCTACTGCGATCTCTGCCGGGACGGCAGAATCAAGCTGGGTGATCCGGTGAACTTCTGCGTGCCCACGGGCAACTTCGGCAACATTCTGGCAGGCTACTTTGCAAAGCTCATGGGACTGCCTGTGAAGACCCTGATCTGCGCTTCCAATGCAAATAATGTGCTCACCGATTTCCTGAAGGACGGTGTGTATGACCGGAACCGGGAATTCTATACCACATCCTCTCCCTCCATGGATATTCTGATCTCCTCCAATCTGGAGCGGCTGCTGTATCTGCTGTCCGGCTCCGATGAAGAGGTTCGGGGCTATATGGACTGCCTCAGTAAGTCCGGCCGCTATGAGGTCAGTGGGGAGCTGAAAGCCAGAATTCATGAGGTCTTTGCCGCCGGCTGGTGCTCTGACGAAGCCGCGGGAGAAGCCATCGCCAAGCTCTTCGGCACCGAGGGCTATCTCATGGATACCCACACTGCCGTTGCCTATACCGTTCTGGAGAACTACCGGAAGGAGACCGGGGACGATACCACCACGGTGGTGGTGTCCACGGCTTCCCCCTATAAGTTCTGCTCCAGCGTTCTTTCTGCCATGGGCGTTACGGAGCTTCGTCCCGGCACCGAGATCCTCTCCCAGCTGGAGGAGAAAACAAGAACCACCGCTCCCGCACCCCTCAAGGGCCTTGCCGGCAGAGAAGTCCGCTTCACCGGCCAGACTGAGAAGGAGAATATGCCCCAGGTGGTTCTGGACATGCTCAGCTGATGGCCCTTTACGCAATCGGGGATCTGCACCTGTCCTTCCAGACGAATAAGCCCATGGACGTGTTCGGCGGAAGGTGGCAGGGGCATGTGGAGAAGCTCCGGCAGGGACTCAGCGTCATCGGCCCGGAGGATACCACGGTTCTGCTGGGAGATCTCAGCTGGGCCATGAGCTTTGACACCGCAGTGGAGGATTTTCGATTTATCGATGCCATTCCCGGCCGGAAGATCATTTTGAAGGGCAACCATGACTACTGGTGGACCACCCTCAATAAGTTCCAGAAGTTCTGCGATGCAAACGGATTTTCCCGGATGCAGGTGCTCAACAATGCCTTTTTCACCTATGGTGACATTGCCCTCTGCGGCACCCGGGGCTGGTTCTATGAGGAGGAGCGCCATGGGGCAAAGGATGAGAAGGTCTTTAAGCGGGAGCTGATCCGGCTGGAAACCTCACTGAAGCTGGCAGGGGACAGAGAGAAGTATTGCTTCCTGCACTACCCTCCGAAATTCGGCGCCTATCACTGTGATGAGATTCTGGAGCTGCTGGAAAAGTACCATGTGACCCGATGCTATTACGGGCATTTGCACGGGGACAGCCACAAGCTGGCCTTTGAGGGATTTGTGGGGAATACGCAGTTTTTCCTGACGGCAGCAGACTATCTGGACTTTAGACCGCTGAAGGTGCTGGATTGAGACAGCGCAATTTACAAAAAATTTTGATTTGCCCTATTGGAAAACCAAACAATATCTGCTATAATTGACAGGCTGCCCTGCAACAAGGGTTTGGTACGCCCATTTTTGGGCTGCTGCGAAAGTAAAAAAGTGGCGAAAAGCCGTGAATACAGGAGGAAAAAACCTATGAACGTCAAAAGTGTAGAAAAATCTGAAAACAGCACTGCAAAGATCGTTCTCGAAATCGAGAAGGACCAGTTCCAGACCGCTCTGGACAAGGCTTACCGCAAGGTCAAGAACGATATCTATATCCCCGGCTTCCGTAAGGGCAAGGCTCCCCGTAAGATCGTTGAGCGTATGTATGGCGCAAACGTGTTCTATGAGGATGCCATCAACCTGCTGTTCCCTGAGGTCTGGGCTGAGGCCATCAGCACCTCCGAGCTCAGCCCTGTGGGCGGTCCCAGCATTGCTGACCTGAACGTGGACGAGGCCGGCAACCTGACCCTGACTGTTGAGACCGGTCTGTACCCCGAGGTCACTCTGGGCCAGTACAAGGGCATCGAGGCTGAGAAGCCCGAGGTCACTGTTACCGAGGCTGACGTGGATGCAGAGGTCAAGCGCCTTGCCGACCGCAACTCCAGCGTTGCCACCGCTGACCGTCCCGCCGTCATGGGCGATACCCTTGTGATCGACTTCAAGGGCTACAAGGACGGCGTTGCCTTTGAGGGCGGCGAGGGCGACAACCACAGCCTGAAGCTTGGCTCCGGCAACTTCATCCCCGGTTTTGAGGAGCAGCTGGTTGGCATGTCCGCCGGCGAGGAGAAGGACATTGAAGTTACCTTCCCCGAGAACTATGGCGCTGAGGAGCTGGCTGGTCAGCCCGCTACCTTCCATGTTGTCTGCCATGAGGTCAAGGAGACCCTTACTCCTGAGCTGGACGACGAGTTTGCAAAGGACGTTTCCGAGACTGCTGAGACCCTGTCTGACTTGCGCAAGGAGCTGGAGGAGAAGCTCACCAAGGAGAGAACCGAGGCTGCTGAGAAGGCTTTCCACAATGCTGCCATTCAGGCTGCAATGGACAACATGACCGTTGTGATTCCCGACGGCATGGTTGAGGAGCAGCTGGACAACATGATGGAGCAGTACTCCATGAGCATGCAGCAGAGCGGCTTCTCCCTGGAGCAGTACGCTCAGATGATGGGCACCTCCGTTCAGGGCCTCCGCGAGAGCTCCAGAGAGGGCGCTGTGGCTCAGATCAAGAACACCCTCCTGCTGGAGAAGGTTGCTGAGGTTGAGAACATTGAGATCTCCGACGAGGACATCGAGGCTCAGTATGAGAAGCTGGCTTCCGAGTACGAGATGGAGGTTGCACAGGTGAAGGAGTATCTCCCCGCAGAGGAGATCAAGAGAGAGCAGAAGCTCCAGAAGGCTATGGATCTCATCACTGAGAGCGCCACCCCCAAGGCTCCTGAGGCTCCTGCCGCAGAATAATCAGCGATTTGGGAATACTTTTCCCCTTCAATGGTTACAATCTGCTTACTGTATTATTTAAGGAGTTGTTTCCATGAGTTTAGTTCCATATGTTGTTGAGCAGACCAGCCGCGGCGAGCGGTCCTATGATATCTATTCCCGTCTGCTGAACGACCGCATTATCATGCTGTCCGAGGAAGTGAATTCCACCACCGCCAGCCTGATCGTAGCCCAGCTATTGTACCTTGAGGGTCAGGACCCCGACAAGGACATCAGCTTCTACATCAATTCTCCCGGCGGCTCCGTGACCGACGGCATGGCAATTTACGATACCATGCAGTATATCAAGTGTGACGTTTCCACCATCTGCATCGGCATGGCCGCCAGCATGGGCGCTTTCCTGCTGTCTGCCGGCGCCAAGGGCAAGCGTCTGGCTCTGCCCAATGCGGAGATCATGATCCATCAGCCCTCTGCCGGCACCCAGGGCCAGATCACCGATATGGCGATCCACCTGCGCCGTCTGGAGGTCATCAAGAAGCGCATGAACCGGATCCTGGCCGACAACACTGGCAAGGATATTGAAACTGTCACAGCTGACTGCGAACGCGATAACTTTATGACTGCGGAAGAGGCCGTCAAGTACGGACTGATCGATAAGGTTATCTATTCCAGATAAACTGTACTTGTAAGAAGGGAGCGTCTTCGTGGCCAAAAATGACGGCAACAACAAGATCAGATGTTCCTTCTGCGGCAGGGAGCAGGATTCTGTCAGACGGCTGATTTCCGGACCCGGCGTCTATATCTGCAGTGACTGTGTCAGTCAGTGCGTGGAGATTCTGGACGACGGTCTGTATGATGAGCCGGAGCAGGAGCTGCTGCCTGAGACGATTCCGTCTCCTCAGGCGATGAAGGAATACATGGATCAGTATATCGTTGGACAGGAGAAGGCGAAAATCTCTCTTGCTGTGGCGGTGTACAATCATTACAAAAGGTTATACTACAGCAGCTCCGATGTGGAGCTGCAGAAGAGCAATATTCTTCTCATTGGCCCCACCGGCAGCGGTAAAACACTGTTCGCCCAGACCCTTGCAAAGATTCTGGATGTGCCCTTTGCCATTGCCGATGCCACCACCCTGACTGAGGCGGGCTATGTGGGCGAGGATGTGGAAAACATTCTCCTGAGGCTGATTCAGGCTGCGGATTTCGATGTGGAACGGGCGGAAAAAGGTATCATTTATGTGGACGAGATCGACAAGATCGCCCGCAAAAGTGAAAATACCTCCATTACCCGTGACGTCAGCGGCGAGGGCGTACAGCAGGCGCTGCTGAAAATCATCGAGGGAACCGTTGCCAACGTGCCGCCCACCGGTGGACGAAAGCATCCCCAGCAGGAGTTCATTCCCATTGATACCAGCAACATTCTGTTTATCTGCGGCGGCGCCTTTGACGGTCTGGATAAGATCATTGAAAAGCGCACCGATTCCAAGGGGCTTGGCTTTGGCCGGGAGCTTGGAAACCGTGGCCAGCAGGATGTGGGCGAGCTTTTTGCACAGGTTCAACCCCATGACATTCTCAAGTTTGGCCTGATTCCGGAGTTGGTGGGCAGACTTCCTGTCATCACCAGCCTACAGAGTCTGACCAAAGAGGACATGGTGCGAATCCTAACAGAGCCGAAAAACGCCCTTGTGAAGCAGTATCAGAAGCTGATGGAGTTCGACGGTGTGGAGCTTATTTTCCAGCCTGAGGCTCTGGAAGCCATTGCCCAGACGGCTTTGGACCGGAAGCTGGGTGCCCGGGGCCTCCGTTCTGTGATGGAAAGCGTTATGACGGACATCATGTTTGAGATTCCCTCTGACCTTACCATCCAGAAGGTGACGATTACGGAGGACACCATTCTAAAGCATTTGAAGCCTGAGGTGACCCGTGATCCGGAGATGAAGCGCAAGCCTGTTCACAAGGTCGGCAAATCAGAGAAGATCAGCTAATGTAAATGAGGCTGGCGCAGATGGCTCTTGTCTGCGTCAGCCCTTTTCAAATCAGCTGATTCCTAATATTATCTCATATCCTTTTTTGAAAGGAGTGTTTTCTATGAAAGAGTCTTACGGCGACATTACGCCAATCATGGCCCTGCGGGGGCTGTCGGTGTTCCCAGGCATGATCTATTCCTTCGACGTGGGCCGTGAAAAGTCCATTCGGGCGCTGGATGTGGCGATGAACGGCGACCAGAAGATTATTCTGGTCATGCAGAAGGACGTGGTCGTGGATGAGCCCGGTCCCGATGAGCTGTTTGAGGTCGGTGTGCTTGCCCATATCCGTCAGGTGCTGAAAATGCCCGGGGATGTGATTCGTGTTCTGGTGGAAGGCATGAGCCGGGTTCAGATCACGGAGTTTACCCAGGAAAGCCCCTATCTGGAGGGCATCTGTGAAAAGCTCACTGAGGACAAATACCGTACCTCCCATGCAAAGGTGGAGGCGCTGCTTCGCTATGCCTATCAGCTATATGGGGAGTACACGGACATGCTGCCGAAGAACTCGGCGGATAATCTGCTGAAGCTTATGACCAGTGAAGAACCCGGCTTTGTGGCCGACTTTCTGGCCCAGAACTGCGGGTTCCGCTATGATGATAAGCAGACCTGTCTGGAGATCCTGCACCCTGTAAAGCGTCTGGAGTTTGCCCTCAAAACCCTTTCCTCTGAAATTGAGATCATGAAGATCGAAGGGGACATTGCAGACAAGGTTCAGACTGCCATGAATAAGAACCAGCGGGACTACTTCCTTCGGGAGCAGCTGAAGGTCATCCATCAGGAGCTTGGGGAAGAGGACGAGGATGCGGAGTTCTTTGAATATGAGCAGAAGATTCTGGCGCTCCATCTCCAGAAGGAGGTTGAGGAAAAGCTTCTCAAGGAGCTGGGCCGGCTGGAGAAACAGCCCATGGGCTCCTCGGAGTCCGCAGTGATCCGGAACTATCTGGATGTATGTTTGGAGCTGCCCTGGAATGTTTACACCGAAGATACGCTGAGCATCGAGACGGCCAGAAGGATTCTGGACGAGGATCACTATGGCCTCCAGCAGGTGAAAAAACGCGTGCTGGAGTTCTTGGCGGTAAGAAAGCTGGCGCCCGATGTGACCGGTCAGATCATCTGTCTGGTTGGTCCTCCCGGTGTGGGCAAAACCTCCATCGCCACCTCCATTGCCCGGTGCCTTGGCAGAAAGATGGCAAGAATATCTCTGGGCGGCGTCCACGATGAGGCAGAGATCCGGGGCCACAGAAAGACCTATATCGGCTCCATGCCCGGACGCATCATCAACGGTGTGAAAACCGCAGGCTCCTGCAACCCGGTACTGGTTCTCGATGAGATCGACAAGCTTGGTTCGGACTATCGGGGCGACCCCTCCTCGGCGCTGCTGGAGGTTCTGGACGGGGAGCAGAACAGCACCTTCCGGGACAATTATCTGGAAATTCCCTTTGACCTGAGTAAGGTCATGTTTATCACCACTGCCAATACCACCTCCACCATTCCCGCCGCGCTTCTTGACCGTATGGAGGTCATTGAGCTGTCCAGCTATACCGACGAGGAAAAGCTGATGATTGCCAAGCAGCATCTTCTGCCCAAGGAGCTGGAGAAGCTGGGCATGAAGAAGGGTCAGGTGCAGGTCTACGACAATGCATGGCGTGAGATCATTGACGGCTACACCAGAGAATCCGGCGTCCGGAATCTACGCCGGGAAATCTCGGGACTTTGCCGCAAGGCTGCCCTGAAATTTGCGGAAAATGAGAACACCAAGCGGGTCATCGTTACCGCCAGTCGGGTGGAGGAATATCTGGGCGTCCGGAAGTACGTTCCCGATACCATGCCCGGGGAGGATCAGGTGGGGCTTGTGACTGGCCTTGCCTGGACCAGTGTGGGCGGCGTCACCCTTGAGGTGGAGGTCAACGTCATGGAGGGTACCGGCAAGCTGGAAATGACCGGCTCTCTTGGAGACGTTATGAAGGAATCCGTCCATGCGGCCATGAGCTATATCCGTTCCAAGGCCAATTGTTACGGTATTCCTGCGGATTTCTATAAGACGAAGGATATTCATGTGCATTTCCCCGAGGGGGCAGTGCCCAAGGACGGCCCATCCGCCGGCATTACCATCTGCACGGCCATTGTTTCTGCGCTGACCGGTGCGCCGGTTCGCAGAGACATTGCCATGACCGGTGAAATTTCCATTCGGGGGCGTGTCATGGCCATCGGCGGCCTGAAGGAAAAGACCATGGCGGCTCTTCGTCACGGGGTGGGGACGGTGATAATCCCTGCGGAAAATGAAAAGGATCTGGAGGAGATCGATCAGACCGTTCGTTCCCGGCTGAACTTTATCACTGTGAAGGATGCGGACACTGTGATTTCCACCGCTCTGGATTTCTCCAAAAGCAAGGCCAGAGAAAGTGCCCCTGTCCTGATTCCCGAGACGAAAACTGCCGAAATATCCCTGAGACAGTGAGGTTCCTATGAATTATCAGAAGGTTGAATTTAAGCTCTCTGCCGCCAATAATAGTCAGTTTCCCAGAGACGGAATTCCCCAGATTGCCTTTGCGGGCAAGTCCAACGTGGGAAAATCCTCGGTGATCAACCGGGTGCTCCAGCGGAAGAACCTTGCCTATGTGGGCGCGTCCCCCGGAAAGACCATCCACATCAACTATTTCCTTGTGGATCATACGGCCTATCTGGTGGATTTGCCCGGATATGGATACGCGAAGGTGTCCAAATCCGAAAAGGAACGCTGGGGACGGCTGATGGAAAGCTATTTCGCAGCCTATGATCTCCTGACTCTGGGAATCCTCATCGTGGATGCCAGACATGCACCCACCCAGAATGACGTTGTGATGGCCCAGTGGTTCCAGCAGACCGGATGCCCCTTTATTGTGGTGGCCAACAAGCTGGATAAGCTGAAAAAGCGTGAGGTGGAACCGAATATGCAGTGCATCCGGGAGACCCTGAGCCTCTCGGAGGATACGGTTCTGATTCCCTTCTCCGCTGAGAAGGGCACAGGCCGTGGCGAGCTGATTTCCTACATCGAAAAGGCCGCAAAGGGCGAGCTGTAAATTGACGTTGAAAGGAGCGGATACCCATCCGCTCCTTGAGACTTTCAAAGGACTAAGGAAACGGTTTGTTGACTGAGCAGCAGGGGGAAGCGTTCGGATGGGCAAGGCCCGCCCTTCGCGTTCAATCAACAGGATTTTTGAACTTTTCAGAGTTCAAAAATCCGCATGCAGCGTGTCAAAAATTCTTTTTTGACACGCTGAGGAGCGGATGCACGTCCGCTCCTTTTTCACTGTTGCTTTTGGTTGATATTTGAGATAATCAATGGTATACTGATAGAATCGAAAGGAGTTTGTCCATGAGCGGCTTTACATCCTGGCTCAGCCAGTTGGATTTCAGTATTATCTATGATTATGGGATTATCGTTGCGGCCTCCCTGCTTTGTATTATGTTCCATGAGGTCAGCCATGGACTTTGTGCCCTGGCCCTTGGAGATCCCACGGCAAAAAACGCCGGAAGGCTGACCTTTAATCCCATTAAGCATGTGGACCTTATGGGACTTTTGATGATGGCCATTTTCCGTTTTGGCTGGGCAAAGCCTGTTCCCGTTGATATGCGCAGATTCCAGCATCCCGTCAGAGGCATGGCCATTACGGCCGCAGCCGGACCCCTTTCCAATGTGGTGCTTGCATTTCTGGCTCTGTGTATTCGCGCCGCTGCCCTCTATATTTATTACCGTACCGGCGGCCCTGTTTCCAATTTTCTTGTGACATTCTTTGAGTATGTGGCAATCCTCAGCGTGGGTCTTGCGGTATTCAATGTGATTCCCATTCCGCCTCTGGATGGGTCAAAGGTGCTGTATGCTCTGCTTCCCAGAAATGTGTACTACAGGATCCTTCGGTATGAGAAATACGGCTTTCTGGTGCTGATGGTGATTCTGTATGTGGGACTGTTGGATACGCCGCTGAATTTCTGCCGTCAGGCACTGCTGGGCGGTCTCAGCCAGATTTCTGCATTTCCCTTCTATATTCTCCAGCGCCTTTTTGGGTAATTGCTGGGTAAGGAGCCTTTATGAACGAACCAACCTACCATCTGAGCCATGTGGTGAAGGCGAAAAACGCCGAGCCGGAGGACTTCAACGGCCCTCTGGATGTGATATTGCTGCTGCTCAGTAAGAATAAAATTGAAATACGGGATATTCAGATCTCCGTGATTCTCCAGCAGTATCTGGACTATCTGGATGAGATGAAGCGGATGGATCTGGAAATTGCCACTGAATTCATCTCCATGGCATCCCAGCTGATGCTGATTAAGACCAAAATGCTCCTCAGTGAAGCCGAGCGGCAGGAGGGCCTTTCCGAGATGGAGCTGCTGATCCAGTCTCTGGAACAGCGTCAGCGGCAGGAGATCATGGAAAAGCTCAAAAGCCCCGCAGCCTATCTGGAGAGCCGGAATGATCTGGGCAGAAGTACCTTTACCAAGAATCCGGAACCCCTGAAACGGGAGCAGACCTATCGGTATCAGCATGCACCGGAGGACCTGATTCGGGCTTTTGCGGACATGCAGGAGCGCTCCAAAGAGAAATTCCCATCTCCCATCACCGCTTTTCAGGGAATCGTGGGCAAGGAGCCCTATCCTGTGGAGAAGAAGTCCGCGGAAATCCTGAAACGGTTGATTTCCGGCGGTATTCAGCGGCTTCGGTCCCTGTTCCGGGGCAATCAGAGCCGTTCGGAGGTCGTGGCAACCTTCCTGTCCATTCTGGAGCTGTGTAAGCTCCGGTCCGTGACCATTGAGGAAACGGATACCCACGATTATCAGGTGAAATATGAAAAAATGCCAGATGAAAGGGAGGTGCAGTGACATGGAATCCGATGAGATCAAACGAAGCGTAGAAGCAATTCTCTTTGCCGCCGGTGATCCGGTGGGGCTTCAGCGAATGGCTCTGGCCATCGGCACGGAACCGGAGGATGTGGCTGACGCCCTTCAGGAATTGATGGACACCTACAGCTTTGAGCGACGGGGCATGCGGATCATTCGTCTGGAGGATGCCTATCAGATGACATCTGCCGCCGAGCAGGCAGATGTGGTGACAAGAGCACTGGAAACCAGAAAGCCTCCCAAGCTCAGCGCCTCCGCACTGGAGACCCTGACGGTGATTGCCTATTATCAGCCCACCACGAAGGCCTTTGTGGAGCAGCTCCGGGGCGTGGACAGCAGCTATACCATTTCTGCCCTGCTGAATAAAAAGCTCATTGAGGAACAGGGGCGGCTTGCGGTACCCGGAAGACCCATTCTCTACGGCACGACCCCGGATTTCCTCAGAACCTTCGGACTTGGCAGTCTCGACGAGCTGCCGGAAGTGGATTTGCCCCAGGGAAAGCTCAGTCCTGAGAGTATGGAACAGCTTTCTTTGGAGGATACTGTAGGAGAACCCCAATGATCGTACTGCTGATCCTGATTTTGGTGATTTTGGCGATTCTTTTGTTGCCTGTTGGCGCATGGGTGGTTTTTTCGGGAGAAGGGCTTACCCTCTATGTGGAAATTGGACCACTGAAAATCAAGGTGTATCCAGGGAAAAGCCGACTGTCCGGGAAGGAAACACCAAAAAAGCAGAAGAACAGAAAAACCAAAGAACAGAAGAAAAAGACCGGAGAGAAGCCGGAGGAAAAAGCGCCTGCGGAGAAGGCCACCCTTGGAGCACAGCTTCCCTTTTTCAGGGAGTTGCTGAGCAGGGCTTTGTCCGCACTGGGGTGTCTGAAACGAAAGCTGATCCTGAGAAAGCTCACCCTGTACCTCTGCGTGGGCTGTAAGGGCGAAGACCCTGCTGCTGCGGGCCTGCTTTACGGCAAAGCCTGGGCTGTGGCAGGGGCATTGACCCCAGTGCTGGAAAACAGCTTTCGGATCAGAAAGCGGGACATTCAGGTGTTCTGCAACTTTTTGGAGGAAAAGACAACTGTATACGCTGAGGGGCGGATCATGTTCCATGTGGGCGATATGCTCTATATCGCCCTGCGGCATGGCGTTCCGATCCTCATTGCACTCATTCAAAATAAACGGAAAGGCGGAAAGAAAAATGGCACATCCGACAAATGATTTAATGACAGCAACAATGGATAAGATCCGTGGAATGATGGATGCAAACACCGTTGTGGGCACACCCATTGAAGCAGGCGGCGTGACCGTGATCCCTGTATCCAAGATCTCTGTGGGCTATGCCTCCGGCGGCTCCGATTTTGCTCAGAAGAACCAAAAGCCCGGAAATGCCAACGCCTTTGGCGGTGGTGGCGGTATGGGCGTCACCATTACGCCGGTATCCTTTCTGGTGATTCGTGACGGAAATGTTCGGGTGATCTCTGTGGAGCAGCCTGCCGCAACCCCTGTGGATCGGGTACTTGAAATTGTTCCTGAGGTGGTGGACAAGGTCTCCGGCTTTGTGAAGGAAAAGAAGGAAGAAAAGGCCCAGGCTGAGGCTGCTGAGGAATAAGCTCGAAATCATCGGGGGATACTGTTTCCGGTGATTTGCGTGAAACGGATATTTCTTTTGATCTTCTTCGGGGTGCTTCTGCTGCCTGTAAAAACCTCTGCCCTTGAGGTCTCGGCAAAAAGCGCCCTGCTCATGGATGGCGATACCGGTCAGGTGCTCTATGAAAAGAATGCTGACGAAAAAAGTCTCATTGCCAGCACCACCAAGATCATGACTGCCTTTGTGACACTGGAAGAGGCAGACCTTTCTGAAGTGGTTGTGATTCCCCCGGAGGCTGTGGGCATTGAAGGCTCCTCCATGTATCTCCGGGCGGGAGAGGAGCTTACGGTGGAGCAGCTTCTGTACGGAATGATGCTGGTTTCCGGCAATGATGCGGCGGTGGCTCTGGCCCTTCATGTGGGCGGCGGCATTGAGGAGTTTGCCAATCTGATGAACCGGAAGGCTGAGGAACTGCATCTCCGGAACAGCCATTTCGCAAACCCCAATGGTCTGGACAGCGAGGAAAACTATGCCTCTGCCAGAGATCTGGGGCATCTGGCTGCGGCGGCCCTGCAAAACGAGGATTTTCGGCGGATCGTATCTACCAGAGCCTTCCGCTGCGGGGATCGGTATCTCACCAACCACAATAAGCTCCTGTGGCAGTACGACGGGGCCATGGGCGTAAAAACCGGCTTTACCAAAAGGGCCGGACGGATTCTTGTGGGCAGCGCGGAGCGGAATGGCCGCAGGCTGATTTCCGTGACCATCAGCGACCCCTCGGACTGGTCAGATCACAGCGCCATGCTGGACTATGGATTTTCCATGTATCAGGATTCCACGGTGGTGGAACAGGGACAGACTCTTGGTACGGTTCCCGTCATGTCCGGGGAGAGGGATTCTGTGCCGGTGACAGCAGGGGAGCCCATTACCTGCTATCTGCTTCCCGGCGAAGAGAAAACGGTACAGCTGAACCTGCCTGCGTTCCTGTATGCGCCTGTGGAAGCGGGGGCGCGGCTTGGCACCGGAGAAGTCTATATTGGCGCTATGTATATTGGGGAGGTTCCGCTGCTTGCCGGCGGAGAGGTTTCCCGGCTGGAGCAGCCAAAACGAAATCGCTGGATGCGGGCAGCCTGAGGGTTTGTCCGCGTCTTTTTGATTTGAAAGTATTGGAGGATTATCATGCAAGAACGGGTGCAAAAGATACTTGCCGCTTACGGAATTGCATCAAGAAGAAAGGCTGAGGAGCTGATTCGTCAGGGAAGAGTCACGGTCAATGGAGCCATCTGCGTACTGGGCGCTGTTGCGGATCCGGACGGGGATACTATTGCGGTGGATGGTGTTCCACTGGGAGACGCCGGTCAGCGGGTGTACATTCTTCTGAATAAGCCCCGGGGTTATCTGACCACCGTGTCCGATGATCGTGGAAGAAAAACGGTCATGGAGCTGGTGGACTGCGGCCAGCGGGTGTTTCCTGTGGGACGGCTGGACATGGACTCTGAGGGACTGCTGCTTCTGACCAATGACGGAGATTGGGCAAACAGCATCCTCCATCCTGCCAAAGAAGTGGAAAAAACCTATCTTGTATGGCTGAGTTGTTGCACGGAAAGCAGGATCCAGCAGATGGCACAGCCTGTTACATTGGACGGCTATCGGATCAAAAAGCCTGAGCTGAAGGTGCTCTCCCTGGAGGGGGACCGGGCCAGAATCCTTGTGACCATCCATGAGGGCCGCAACCGGCAGATTCGCCGTATGGCGGAGCTTTCGGGCATGACAGTGACCAGGCTTCGCCGTATCCGGGAGGGCGTGCTGGAGCTTGGAAAGCTGCCGGTGGGCCAGTGGCGCTATCTTACGAATCAGGAAATTCAAAACCTGGCAGAGGGTCACAAATGAATATTTGAAATTTGTAAAAAAAGAACTTGCAAAATCATAGGTGTTTGGTGTATGATAGACCATAAAGAATGCAGACTGGAAAACGCTGTGTTTTTATGGAGGCATGAATCATGACGAACGATATTTTAACCCTGATCCAGAACGGAATGAGCCGTTTTTCCAAGGGTCAGAAGCTGATTGCAAATTATATTATGAATTCCTATGACAAGGCTGCGTTTATGACGGCCAGCAAGCTGGGCAAGACTGTGAACGTCAGTGAATCCACAGTGGTGCGCTTTGCCGTGGAGCTGGGCTATGACGGCTATCCTGCCATGCAGAAGGCCCTGCAGGAGATGATCCGCAACAAGCTCACTTCCGTACAGCGTATCGAGGTGGCCAACGACCGCTTCGGCAATCAGGAGATTCTCTCCATGGTGCTCCAGTCTGACGTTGAAAAGATTCGGGCCACCCTTGAGGAAGTGGACAAGGATGCATTTCAGGCATCTGTTGACGCGATCCTCAATGCCAAAACCATATACATTCTGGGTGTTCGCAGCTCCGCTGCCATTGCCACCTTCCTTTCCTTCTATTTCAACCTGATGTTTGACAATGTGAAGCATATTCACACCTCCTCTAATGCGGAGATGTTTGAGCAGATGGTTCGTATTGGGGAGGGAGATGTGGTCATCGGAATCAGCTTCCCCCGTTATTCCAGCCGTACGGTGAAGGCCTTGCGCTTTGCCTGCGACCGGGGCGCTACGGTCATCGCTCTGACGGACTCCATGGCGGCTCCCATTGCCAGGAACGCCACCCACACCCTGATCGCCATGAGCGATATGGTGTCTCTGGTGGACTCGCTGGTTGCACCCCTGAGCGTTGTGAACGCGCTGATTGTGGCATGCAGCTATCGCAAGGAGGAGGAAATCTCCAAGACCTTTACCAATCTGGAGGAGATTTGGGATGAATATGGCGTCTACGAAAAGGTTGACAACATTTCCGGCGTATGACGTGATCGTAATTGGCGGCGGTGCTGCTGGGATGCTCTCAGCAGCCACCGCTGCTTTGGCATCTGACCGGGTTCTGCTGATTGAAAAAAACCAGAAGCTTGGACGGAAGCTCTCCATTACAGGCAAAGGCCGCTGTAACGTGACCAATGATTGCGAGCCGGACGAGGTGCTGAAAAACGTACCCACCAACGGCCGGTTCCTGTACAGCAGCGTATATTCCTTTCCGCCCTCTGAGGTGAAAAAGCTCTTTGAAGCCTGCGGTGTTCCCCTGAAAACCGAGCGGGGGAAACGTGTGTTCCCGGTGTCGGACAAGGCCGGTGATATTGTATCGGCGCTGGAGACCCTGATGCGCCGCCGGGGTGTCCATATACTCCATGACACGGTGACGGACATTCTTGCGGAAAACGGGGCGGTTACTGGCGTTCGGATGGGGGAGAAAACCCTCCGGACCAGGCGTGTGATTCTTGCCACCGGGGGAAAAAGCTATCCCCTGACCGGCTCCACCGGAGACGGCTACGAGTTTGCAAAGAAGCTGGGACACACGGTGACGGAAATCTCCGGTTCTCTGGTGCCACTGGAGCTGGTGGGTGGCGAGGCCAGAAGAATGGCGGGTTTGAGCCTTAGAAATATTTCGTTGAAGCTCTACGGCTCCAAAAAGAAGAAGCCCATCTATGAGGACTTTGGAGAAGCCATGTTTATGCACTATGGACTCAGCGGCCCGGTGATTCTCAGTGCCAGCGCCCATATGCGGGAAAAGGACGGGCCGTTTTCGCTGGTTATTGATCTGAAGCCTGCGCTGGACGAGAAGAAGCTGGACGCCCGGATGCTCCGGGATTTTTCCCAGCGGCAAAATGACCGGCTCTATGACGGTCTCCGGGGGCTTCTGCCGGCCCAGCTAATTCCGATGATTCTGGACCGCTGCGGCCTTTCCGCGGACCGGGTGGTGAATTCTGTCACTCGGGAGGAGCGCAGAAGAATTCTGGAGTGCATCAAGGGGCTCCGGTTTGAGGTTGTGGGGAAGCGGCCTGTGGATGAGGCCATTATCACCCATGGCGGTGTGAAGGTCTCCCAGGTGGACCCCAAAACCATGGAATCCAAACTGGTTCATGGGCTGTATTTTACGGGGGAGATTCTGGACTGCGACGCCTATACCGGGGGCTTTAATCTTCAGATTGCCTGGTCAACCGCTGTGGCGGCAGGAAGTTCCTGTAGCAATTTTGAAGAAAACGTGTTATAATATGAAAAACATTCCTGCGGTTTGCAACGCTTCCGCAGGAATATCCGTCTCTTATTATGGGCGGAAAAATGGAAAAGGTGGTAGATACCATGGGAAAGTATCTCTCTGTAGCCATTGACGGCCCCTCCGGTGCGGGGAAGAGCACCATTGCCAAGGCGGCGGCTAAGGCCCTTGACTTCGTATATCTGGACACAGGCGCCATTTACCGGACTGTGGCATGGCATATCAACATGATGGGCATTGGGCCCAAGGACACGGACCATGTGCCCATGCTGCTGGACGACGCCAATATTGAGATCGATTTTCAGCCCGATGGCCA
>JAQXMD010000031.1 GCA_029012465.1 Oscillospiraceae bacterium
AGAATCCGCTGTTCATCCCGGATAACGCCGTTGAGCAGGTCGGAAACAAAGAATTCCAGCATGTCCTCCGGGTACTGGACCTAGTTCAGATCCTTCTGAAGCCGGATGGCGCAGAGATCTGCCACCAGCATCAGGGCGTCGATTTCGTCGGTGGAGGGAGCGCCACTGTAGCAGGGCATCATCAGATAGCCGATGAGCCGCTGCTCATGGGCCACCGGACAGCGGACTACGGTGAGCCCCGTGTAGTCCTCGGTGACAGAGGGAGTTCCGGAGCGCAGAGCGGACTGGTAGGCGGTGACGTTGATGAGATCCACCGGCAGGGCCTTTTCGTTGCTGATCTGCAGCCACCGGGGGTCGAGAATTTCCGGCTCCGAGGTGATGGCCAGCACGTTGCAGGTGATATTTGCCAGAATCAGGGGGTTGCCCACACAGCCCCGGGCAATGTCCATCAGTCCCTGAAGGGTGCGGCAGCGCACCATGGCGTGGAGATGCTCCTGAAAGGTGTTCATTCTATCAGCTCCTTGGGAGAATAAGGTCGATTGCGGTTCTATTATACCACAGTGTCCGGAAAATGTCATGGGGAAATGTGCATATTTGCACATAATTACCACAAAAAAGTGTGCAAAATGGTCTTTACGAGTGGGTGCGTAATCGGTACAATAGAGTCGAAAATAAAACAAACAGGGAAAGAGTGATTCAAGTGGCTTATACCTATGAAGATTATAAAAAGATGTATGCCGAGAAGAAGCGCACCCTTCAGGAGTGCCTGGATCTGATCGTTTCCGGCGATCATATCTGCTTCGGCAAGGACTGCAACGAGCCCCTGCTGTTCTGCCAGCAGCTTCATACCATCGCACCCCGTGTTGAGGGGGTTACCGTCCTCAAGGGCCGCAGCTCTGACTTCGGTTTCCTCCAGAACGAGGGCATGAAGGGTCACATTCTCACCCAGTCCGCATTTTTCTCCAAGGGCTGGCAGCGTCCTCTGGAGCTGGGCAACTGCACCTTTGTTCCCAACGATCTCCGTGACCAGCCCTTCTGGTACAATGCAGCCAACCCCAGAAATGTCTATATCGCAGCCGTTACGCCCATGGACGAAAACGGCAACTTCCAGGTGAACCTGTCTCAGATGTGGGAGCGGGACATTGATCCCCTTTCCTGCAAGAAGATCATTCTGGAGGTCAACAAGAATCTCAAGACCGTCAACGGCGGCGTGGACATCAACATCAAGGACGTTGACGCCTTCTATGAGGCAGAGTATCCCATCTATGAAATTCAGGATGCCCCCTCCTCAGAGATCGACAACCGCATCGGCCAGTATGTTGCCGAGCTGGTTCACAACGGCGACACCATTCAGCTGGGCATTGGCTCTCTGCCCAATGCCTGTGCCAGAAATCTCATGGACAAGAAGGACCTGGGCATCCACTCCGAGATGTTCACCAACCTCATGGGCACCATGGTGGAAAAGGGCGTTATTACCGGTGCCCGGAAGAACCTGAACCCCGGCAAGCACATTTTCTGCTTTGCAGGCGGCACAAACCATCTGTTCGACATGCTCCATGAGAACCCCGACTGCATCATCCGTCCTGCCAGCTACGTTACCGACCCCATGGTCATCAAGCAGAACGACAACATGGTTTCCATCAACGCCATTATGGAGATCGATCTGACCGGTCAGGTCTGCTCTGAGACCATCGGCACCCGTCAGTATTCCGGCCCGGGCGGCGGCTTTGACTTTGCTTACGGCGCTGCTCACTCCAATGGCGGCCGCAGCATCCTGATTATGCACTCCACCACCAACAAGGGTGCATCCAAGATCAAGCCCATTCTGACTCCCGGCGCAGCTGTTACCATTCCCCGTCCCTATGTGGACATTGTTGTCACCGAGTACGGTGTTGCCCACATGCGTGGTCAGACCGTCCAGAACCGCGTAAAGAACCTCATTTCCATCGCCCACCCCGACTATCGTGAGGAGCTGATGGCTGAGGCTCGCAAGCTGTTCTACATCTAACACTTCGTGGATCCATACCTTCCACAATTGCCGCAAGGCAGACATACCGGCTCCGGGGGGAGCCGGCGTGTTGGGGGAGGGTACTTTGAAAAATATGATGGAGGTATTCAAAAATGGCAATTGGCACTTATGAACAGTACAAGGCCCGTCTGCTGGCTATGAAGCCCAACGTCTACCTGAACGGTAAGAAGGTTGACCGCAGCAACGGCAAGGAAGGCGCTGAGCGCGATCTGGCTGACTGGATCGTGGGCGGCACCTACGTTATGAAGCAGTGCTACGACACCAACAACGATCCTGAGTATCGGGATGTGTGCGTTGTCGTGGAGCCCGACGGCTCCGAGCACAGCCGTTCCACCCACATTCACCAGTCCGTGGAGGATCTGCTGAAGAAGCAGCTTATGACCCGTCTGGTCTGCCACCGTGTTGGCGGCTGCATGCAGCGCTGCATGGGTTCCGACGCTCTGAACGCTCTGTTCTCCGTCACCTATGACTGCGACGCAGCCTGCGGCACCGAGTATCATGCCCGTCTCCAGAAGTACATCCAGTACTGCCAGGAGAAGGACCTGATCTGCAACTGTGCCCAGACCGACGTGAAGGGTTCCCGTAACCCCAAGTACAAGAGAGCGCACCAGCAGCCCGATCCCGACCAGTTTTTCCATATCGTTGACACCGACGTTGACGGTGTTGACATCGACGGCACCCCCACCAAGGGCATCATTGTCCGGGGCGCCAAGATCTGCAACTCCTGCGCTCCCTATGTGGACGAGATCATCGCCCTGCCCACCAAGTTCATGGATGCTGAGGACCGGGATTATGCAGTTGCATTTGCACTTCCCGCTGACTGGGACGGCATCAAGCTGATGGCTCTGCCCGGCCAGCA
>JAQXMD010000032.1 GCA_029012465.1 Oscillospiraceae bacterium
GGAGCAGACGCCGCACTGCCGCCGCAGGCCGCCAGAGAAAGGAGCATTGCCATCGCCATCAGCAGAGCCAACAGTTTCTTTTTCATTTTATGATTACCTCCTATCGTAGTTTTACTTACATTCTCATTATAGCAACTTCCCAAGCCCCAAAAAAGTAGCATCTTATGCCTGCAATGTTGCAGATTTTGAACTCACACACATTATGTTCTGAACCCGCACAACGGTTTTCTTTTTTTGAAATGACCATTCTACAGGAACCCCATCAGAAAGCGTTGCATTTTCTGAAATTCCCCTGTATGATATAAAAAGGAGTTTTATGCGGCTCCCTTATTGGAAAGAAGTGATTTCTCATGTCATCTGCAAAACAGCCCCTGGATCTGACCACCTGTGGTATCACCGGCGGTCTGATCCGGTTCTCCCTGCCATTTCTGGCCTCCAGCATTCTGCAAACCATGTATTCCACCGTGGATACCATCATCGTTGGTCAGTTTGCTGGCTCTGCCGGTCTGGCAGCCGTGAATAACGTATCCTATATCTGCAACGCCGCCAGCAACATCGGCCTTGGGGCCAGCGCAGGCTCTGCGGTTCTGATTGCCCAGTATTTCGGCGCGAAAAATGAAGCCGGTGTCCACCGTACTGTAGGAACTGCCCTGAGTATCAGCACCATCATGGCAATTGTCATCTCCCTGATTGTCTGTGTGTTTATCAATCCCATTCTGACGCTGGTGAACATCCCCCCAGAGGCCCGGAGTGAGGCCCATCACTATCTGATGATCCGGGCCGCCTGCTTTCTGATCTCCTTCTTTTACTGCTCCATCACCTCTCTGCTCCGGGGCATGGGAGATTCCAAACGTCCCCTGTACTTCTCCGCGGTAGCCTCCATTGCCAATGTGGCGCTGGACCTGCTGTTTGTGGCGGGCTTCCGGTGGGGCGCCGGCGGTGCGGCTCTGGCAACGGAGATCTCCGAGCTGTTCGCATTGGTCTGGGCGTTCCTGTATCTCAGGAAGCATCAGCCCGGCATTCTCACCCTGAACCCCAGCCAGTACAGGATTCACGGTCCCACCGCAAAAATGGTACTGAAAATCGGCGTCCCCTCCTCCTTCCAGTACCTGTTCATCGACCTGAGCTTTGTATTTGTAAATTCCATCATCAATGGCTTTGGACTCATTGCCGCCTCTGCCGTGGCGGTGGGCAGCAAGGTGGTCAACCTGTCTCAAATCGGCATTTCCGCCCTGTCCACCGGTGTGGGCACCATGGCTGGTCAGAACATCGGCGCCGGAAAGCCGGAGCGTGCAGGCAGAACCATCCGTGTGGGTGTCCGGATTGCGCTGGTCATCGCCATTGTTATGTTCACCATCATTCAGATCTTCCCGGTTCCCCTTGTAAAGCTGTTCAACCGGGACCCCGCCGCATTGGAAGAATCCATCCGCTGTCTCCGCTATCTCAGCCTGATGGCATTCCCCTCTGCCTTCTTCTTTATTTATATCTCCATTGCCACCGCTGTGGGCTTTACCACCTTCTCCATGTTCTGTCACATTCTCGACGGCGTGGTTGTCCGAGTTGCCCTGAGCCTGCTGCTGACAGAGGTATTCGGCATGGGTCTTGTGGGCGTGTATCTGGCCATGGGACTGGCTCCCTCCCTGTCTGCGGTATTTGCCGCCGTCTATTTCTACAGCGGAGCCTGGAAAAAACGAAAGCTGTTGGAAGCCAACGGATTATAACATATCAAAACGGAGGACGTATCATTGAACCCCAAAGAAAATAAGCTGGGCACCATGCCCATAGGCCGTTTGCTGATCTCCATGAGCATCCCCATGATGATCTCCTTTTTCATTCAGGCCCTGTACAACATCGTGGACTCCATGTTTGTGGCAAGAATCAGCGAGGATGCTTTGACCGCTGTCTCCATTGCATTTCCTCTCCAACAGGTCATCACCGCCATTGCGGTGGGAACCGGCGTCGGTGTCAACGCTCTGGTGCCCCGTTTTGTGGGCAGAGGAGATCTTCATACTGCCCGCCGGATCGCCAATGTGGCTGTGTTTCTTTCCGCCTGCTACACGCTGGTATTTGCCATTATCGGCCTTACCGCCATCCACAGCTTCTATACCATGCAGACCGATGTGCCCGCCATCGTGGAAGCCGGCACCCAGTACCTGACCATCGTCTGTACCATTTGCATCGGCGCATTTTTCGGTCAGAACTTTGAAAAGCTGCTGGTTGCCACCGGCAACACCCTCTGTTCCATGGCTGCACAGGCCACCGGAGCAGTTTTCAACATCATTTTTGATCCGCTGCTGATCTTCGGCATTGGCCCCTTTCCCCAGCTGGGCGTCCGGGGTGCCGCCATTGCGACAGTATCCGGTCAGATTGTGGCAACCATTGTGGCGTATTGTATGCTTCGCTGGAAGGAGAAGAACATTCCCCTGTCCTTCCGGTACATGCTCCCCTCCCTGCCGGTGCTGAAGGATATCTTCTCCATCGCCATTCCCTCCATGATTACCGTGGGACTGACCTCCGCCATGAGCTTCTGCATGAATCAGATCCTGCTCGCCTTCTCCACCACAGCCACCGCCGTATTCGGCATCTGGCTCAAGCTCCAGAACTTCTCCTATATGCCCATTTTCGGCATGAACAACGGCACTATCCCCATGATCTCCTACAACTACGGCGCAAATCGGATGGATCGTGTCCGGGAGACCATCCGTCTGGCGCTGAAGGTGGCTGTCATGCTCATGGCAGTGCTCACCATCATCTTCGAGTGTATTCCCGGCGTACTGCTGATGCTGTTCTCCGCATCGGAGAACATGATTGCCATTGGCACCATTGCCCTTCGGCTTCTGGTTCTGAGCCTGCCTCTGGGCGCCGTCTGTCTGATTATCTCTTCCTCCTTCCAGTCTCTTGGCTACAGCCGCTATACGCTGATCGTAAACCTCTGCCGTCAGCTGATCTTTCTGATTCCCATTGCGCTGGCCATGAGCATTACTGGAAATCTGTCTCTGGTCTGGATAGCCCCCGCGCTGGCAGAAGCCCTCAGCGTTTTGGCAACGCTTTACTTCCGCAGAAAACTGAACGCTGTTTTTGACCTGTAACCGAATTGCTCCAATCCCATTCGTTTTGCCCCTGAGCTGTTGTCCTTATGCTCAGGGGCATTTTCATAAGCTCAGCTCCGCGAAACCATGCAAACTTCACAAAATGAACACATTTTGCTCCTTGTCTTTAGTCAGAATTGCTAAATTTCGGATTGAAAATTGTACTGAATATGCGTAGACAAATGGCGGTTCTCTTTATATAATAGGAACGTATTTATTACAGAAATGTGAATTCATTTCGCAACCAGTTCACATTCTGACTGAAAGGAGTAAATACTATGACAAAGAAACTGTTGGCAATTCTTCTGGCGCTGAGCCTGCTTTTGGCGCTTGCTGCCTGCGGAGGCTCTGCTCCGGCTGCTTCTGAACCGGCTTCCTCTGCTGCTTCTGAGGCCGATGCTGCCGTGGATGCTGAGGAGCCGGAAGACGTCGAGGTTGAAGAGGAAGAACCCGAAGAGGCTGACGCAGCCGAGGTGGAGGCCTCCGAGGTGGAGGAAGTCCCTGAGGTTGTAGAGCCCACCAATGCTTTCTACTCCGAGCACATCGGCCCCGTGGACTACGAGCTTCCCATGTTTGACGGCGACTTTGAACTGTCCATCTTCTGGGTTCAGCTGGGTGCCATGGGCGGCGCTGAGCAGCCCCTGAAGCAGGATCTGACCTTCTGGCAGCGTGTTCAGGAGAACCTTGGCCTGACCCTGAACTTCAAGCAGGCCTCTGAGGCTGTCTGCAACGAGCAGTACAACCTGATGATCGCTTCCGGCGATATGACCGACCTGATTTATGAGTCCAACTGCGGCGCCATGGGCGCATCCTCCGTTTACAACGGCGGCTACGACAAGGCCATTGAGGACGATGTATACACCGATCTCACCGAGATCATCCCCGAGTACGCCCCCAACTACTACGACATTCTCCAGAAGGACGACAATGTCCGGAAGGATCTGACCACCGATACCGGCAAGCTGTACTCCATCGCCATGATTTACGACCAGCCCCAGGGCGTCCGCGAAGGCCCCCTGTGCCGCTCCGACTATCTGGCTGATACCGGCCTGCCCACCCCCGTCACCACTGAGGACTGGATGGAAGCCTTTGCAGCCATGAAGGCCAACGGCGTCCAGTATCCCATGGGCGTTTCCAACGGCGGCGATATCCGCGGCGGTTTCTTCTGCAATGCCTTCGGCACCTCCGGCGGCCATGCCTTCAAGGTTGAGCTGGCAACCGGCAAGCTGGTATACGACGGCACCTCCGATGAGCTCCGTGATTTCGTTACTTATTTCGCTGAGGCTTTCAAGGCCGGCTACATTGATCCCGACTACGCATACGCCCAGATGTTTGACACCTCCCTGCAGACCTCCGGCGCTGTGGCACTGTTCGGCGGCATGGACCGTGACCTGTCCAGCATGAAGGAGTCCTACGGCCTGGATCTCATGGCCGTTCCCATGACCTATCCCGAGGGCAGCGAAGCACCCAAGGAGTACTCCTATGAGTACGCGAAGCAGAGAGTTTCCGGCATGAAGAACATCGTTGTCACCACTGCCTGTGAAGAGCCCGAGATGGCTGTACAGTTCCTGGATTGGTTCTACAGCACCGACGGCGCCTCCGCTGTGAACTTCGGCTTCAACGAGGGCGAGAGCTATGAGGTGGTTGATGGTGTGAAGCAGTGGCTGCCCTTCATGGGCGACCGTGACGAGAATCTGGTCAACTACGAGGTCATCTACGCTCTGGACGAGGGCCCCGGCTTCCAGATCGTCAACAAGAAGAACCCCATCACTGCTGACTACATCCTGGAGGCAAAGAAGATCTGGCTGGATGTGGACACCTCCAAGGCGCTGTACTCCGCAACGCCCACCCTGGCCTTCACCGCAGAAGAGGCCGAGGATATGGCACAGGTCAACTCCGACATTTACACCTATGTTGCAACCGAGATTTCCCGCTTCATGATGGGCGAGGCCGAGATCACCGATGAGAACTGGAATGCATACGTCAAGACCGTAGAGGAAATGGGGCTTGCAGAGCTTCAGACCTTCTATGACGCGGCTTATGCCCGTTATGCGGATCGTTGATTCGGTCAAATATCATCGCGAACTCCGTTTCATAACCGAAAGGGTGGCACAGATTTCTGTGCCACCCTTTCAAGCTCATTGGGATACAATCTTGTATTATACCAGCTTCACAGCCTCAGGGCCACGGAATTCCATGGCAGACATGTCCTCCAGATAGAAGCACGCGTGGTGATAACCGGTCTCCTCGTTGTAGGTCTTTTTCAGGAAGGGACCGGCTGCATACATGGCTTCCTGCACCTCGGGACGTTCATCCATAACGGCCTTGCCTCTGACCCGGACAAAGGCACCGTCCTTGAATGCACACAGCTCGATGTTGGGGTTCTCCATCATCTGCGCGTAGGCAGCCTTATGGGTGCCGCAGCCCAGATAGAGCTTGTCCTCAAACACCATCGCAAAGCCGAAGGGGCGGACACGGGGTTCGTTTCCCTCAACGGTTGCAAAATAGAACACGCCGCCGACCTTGTCCAGCAGCTCCTGCATTGTAATCATATTGACATTCTCCTTATGTAGAAATCGAATTTACGCTTATTATAATGCATAATGAACAAAGCTGCAAGGATTTCGGGTAAAACCGCCCAAAATCCTTGCACATTCCGCTGGAGCGCCCCAGCGTTCCAGCGGAAATACGCATTGTAACAATGTCTGACTATCGCAAAAACAGCCCCAATTAGCTGTTTTTGCGATATTGCGCGGCCCTTGCCGCGCGAATAAACCGCTTTGCGGTTTATT
>JAQXMD010000033.1 GCA_029012465.1 Oscillospiraceae bacterium
CGTGGACCCCGGACAGTTCCTCTGGACGCCGGTGTACGGCTACATCCTGCGGGAGCATCTCTTCGGGACCAAGGCCGACCTGAGCAAGCTCAGCGACAAGCATCTGCGGGCCGTGTCCTACTCCATGGTGAAGGCCAAGCGTTTGCCCCATATCAAGGGCATCGAGGAGACGGCCGTGGCCCTGGCCAAGTTCTGGGGCGTGGACGAGGAGATGGCCCGCCGGGCGGCGATCCTGCACGACTGCACGAAATACTGGGAGCTGGAGCCACAGCTGGCCACCTGCGAAAAGTATGGGGTGGCGCTGGACGAGCTGGAGCAGACGAGCGTGAAGCTCCTGCACTCCAAGACCGGCGCGGCTCTGGCCGAGCATGTCTTCTGCGAGCCAAAGGAAGAGTGCGAGGCCATCTTCAGCCACACCACCGGCAAGGCGGGCATGACCAAGCTGGATAAGATCCTGTACTTAGCCGACTACATGGAGCCTACCCGCGACTTTGACGGCGTGGAGGAGCTGCGCCGCCTGGTCTGGGAGGATTTGGACCAGGCCATGATCCTGGGCCTGGAGATGAGCATTGAAGAGCTGAAGGAGCGGGGGGTGCCGGTCCATCGGAACACCCTGGCCGCGCTGGAGGATCTGCAAAGGAGGCAGCAGTGAAGGACCGATCTTTTTCCGAGGAAGAGCTGCGCCAGCGGGAGAAGGAAGAGCGCTCGCGCCGCCGCAAGCAGGAGCAGGCCTACCGGGAGGCCCAGCGGGGCGTCTACTCCCGCATCTACGAGGAGCAGGACGCCATGCCGGAGGACTATCGCCGTGCCCTGTGGGACGATCCCCAGGACGAGTATGACGACTATGACGACGGCTACGACGGGGCGGACCGGGAGATCCACTACGACGCCTATTACCACGCCCCCCGCGACGAGGACGACTGGACCCGCGGCCCCTCGGAGGACTGGACGGACGAGCGCCGCCGCATCCAGGAGGAGCTGGGGGGCCGGCGGGACAGACCCGGCAGACAGCCCCTGGCCGAGGAGGACGATGAGTGGCAGCCGATCGTAGCCAGCCAGCGCACGGGTCCTCTGCCGGATCGGAAAGCCTACGAGGCCTATGACTCCTATGAGGCGGAGGAGGAGGACGACGACGTGCCCCCGCCGCCGCCCCCCAGGAAAAAACGCCCCGGCACCGAGGGCGTTCCGGAAAGGCCCCGGCCCAAGAAGCGAAAGAAACGCAAACGCATCCTGCTCACCGTCCTGCTGGTGCTGCTGGCTCTGGTGGCGGCGGGCTTTGTGGTGCATCAAATTTACGTCCGGCCCCCGGACCTCCCGTCGGCCGGCAACACGGCCGGCCAGGAGACCGGCACCGACCCCGGCAGCATGGGGGTCGGCCGGAAGGAGGACGTGTACACCTTCCTCTTGGTGGGCCGGGACGACGGCGGCGGCGGCAACACCGACACCATGATGGTGGGCTGCTACGACGTGAAAAACGGCACCGTGGACGTCCTGAGCATCTATCGGGACACCCTGGTGGACGTGCCCTGGGAGATCCCCAAGATCAACTCCGTGTATAACCGGCAGGGGATCGAGGGGGTCCAGAAGCAGGTGAAGAACCTCATCGGCTACCAGCCCGACTACTACTTCGTGGTGGAGCTGGACGCCGTGTCTGAGCTGGTGGACGCCATCGGCGGGGTGGACTATGACGTGCCCTATAACATGGACTACGACGACCCCACCCAGGACCTGCACATCCACTACAAGCAGGGGATGCAGCACCTGAGCGGCAGCGACGCCGTGCGCGTGCTGCGCTGGCGGAAGAACAACAGCGGCGAGAAGCTCTCCGTGGGCGACGTGGGCCGCGTGACCGTGCAGCACTCCTTCCTCAAGGCCCTGGCCGGACAGATGGTCAGCCTGGGGAACCTCACGAAGATCGGTGAGATCGCCAAGATCGTGGACAACAACCTGGACAGCAACCTGAGCTACGGCGAGATGATCTGGTTCGGCGAGCGTGCCCTGGGCCTCGGCCAGGATGCCTTCCGCTTCCACAACCTGCCCGGCGACTACACCGGGACCATGTGGAGCCAGACCTATCGCAACTACCAATCCTATGTGTTCGTCAACGGCACCGCCCTGCGGGAGCTGGTGAACCAGTATATGAACCCCTATCTGACCGACATCACAGCGGACATGCAGCACGTGAGCCACGACACGACGGTGAACAACCTGCCCGTGGAGAGCGACAGCGCCGGAGAAGAAGCTACCGGCGACGGCCAGAGTGCGTCTGACTAAATACAGACTAAATACAGAAATCATCCGGGCCAACGCGCCCGACGAAAAGAAAGGAATCGCCTATGACACCAAAAGAGATGGCGCTTCTGCTGGCCCAGGCCATGGACAGCAAGAAGGGCAAGGACATTCGCGTGCTGGAGACCGACGGGGTCACCACCCTGGCAGACTACTTTGTGCTGTGCAGCGGCAGCTCCGCCCCCCAGCTCAAGGCCCTGGCCGACGCCGGCGAAAAGGCCATGAAGGACCACGGCATCCTGCCCCACCACGTGGAGGGACACCGGGGCGGCACCTGGATCCTCCAGGACTACGGCGACGTGGTCGTCCACGTTTTCGACAAGGAGGCCCGCGCCTTCTATGACCTGGACCGCCTGTGGGCCGACGCAAAGACCGTGGACCTCAGCGACGTGCTGGCGCAGCCGGACGCCGAGTAAGTTGTTCCGCTCTATTTAATTTTGTCTTATCTTTGAATCAAACAGGAAAGCGTGATTTAGTTGAAATACGAGTTTAACCGCATCGAACGCAAATGGCAGGACCGCTGGGCAAAGGCCGGCTGCTACCATGCCGTTACCGGCGACCCCAAGCCCAAGTACTACGCTCTGGTAGAGTTCCCCTATCCCTCCGGCCAGGGCCTGCACGTGGGCCACGCCCGGCCCTACACCGCCATGGACGTGGTGGCCCGGAAGCGCCGGATGGAGGGCTACAACGTCCTCTTCCCCATGGGCTATGACGCCTTCGGCCTGCCCACCGAGAACTACGCCATCAAGAACCACATCCACCCCGCCAAGGTCACCCACGACAACATCGCCAACTTCACCAAGCAGCTGAAGATGCTGGGCTATTCCTTCGACTGGGACCGCGTCGTGGACACCACCGACCCCGGCTACTACAAGTGGACCCAGTGGATCTTCCTCCAGCTGTTCAAGAAGGGCCTGGCCTACAAGACCTCCATGCCCGTGAACTGGTGCACCTCCTGCAAGTGCGTGCTGGCCAACGAGGAAGTGGTCAACGGCGTCTGCGAGCGCTGCGGCTCTGAAGTCATCCGGAAGGAAAAGAGCCAGTGGATGCTGAAGATCACCGAGTATGCCCAGCGCCTCATCGATGACCTGGACCAGGTGGACTTCATCGAGCGCGTGAAGACCCAGCAGAAGAACTGGATCGGCCGCTCCACCGGCGCAGAGGTGACCTTTAACACCACCCAGGGCGATGATCTGGTGGTCTACACCACCCGCCCCGACACCCTCTTCGGTGCGACCTACATGGTCCTCTCCCCGGAGCACCCCTACATCAACAAGTGGAAGGACGTGCTGACCAACTGGGATGACGTGGCCGCTTACGTCGAGGCCGCCGCCCGCAAGTCCGACTTCGAGCGGACCGAGCTGGTGAAGGAAAAGACCGGCGTGAAGCTGGAGGGCGTGAAGGGCATCAACCCCGTGAACGGGAAAGAGATCCCCATCTTCATCTCCGATTATGTGCTGGTGTCCTACGGCACCGGCGCCATCATGGCCGTGCCGGCCCACGACGACCGTGACTGGGAGTTTGCCAAGAAGTTCGGCTGCGACATCATCGAGGTGGTCCAGGGCGGCGACATCGAGAAGGAAGCCTTTACCCTCAAGGACGACACCGGCATCATGGTGAACTCCGACTTCCTCAACGGCCTGACCGTGAAGGACGCCATTCCCGTCATGAAGAAGTGGCTGACCGAGAAGGGCATCGGCCACGAAAAAGTGAACTACAAGCTGCGTGACTGGGTCTTCTCCCGCCAGCGCTACTGGGGCGAGCCTATTCCGATTGTCCACTGCCCCAAGTGCGGCACCGTGCCCCTGCCCGAGAGCGAGCTGCCCCTGCTGCTGCCCGACGTGGAGAGCTATGAGCCCACCGACGACGGCGAGAGCCCTCTGGCGCCCATGACTGATTGGGTGAACTGCAAGTGTCCCAAGTGCGGCGGAAAGGCAAAGCGTGAAACTGACACTATGCCCCAGTGGGCCGGTTCCAGTTGGTATTTCCTCCGTTACATGGATCCCCACAACAACGAGGCGCTGGCCTCCAAGGAAGCGCTGGAGTACTGGGGTCAGGTGGACTGGTACAACGGCGGCATGGAGCACACCACCCTGCATCTGCTCTACAGCCGGTTCTGGAACAACTTCCTCCACGACATCGGCGTGGTTCCCCATGCTGAGCCCTATGCAAAGCGTACCAGCCATGGCATGATCCTGGGCAAGAACCCCCACTATGTGGGCAACTTCGAGACCCAGGAAGAGAAGGACGAGATGATCCGCAAGTATGGCGCTCAGGCCCAGCGTCCCGCTGTGAAGATGTCCAAATCTCTGGGCAACGTTGTCAACCCCGACGATGTCATCAAGGCCTACGGCTCGGACACCATGCGTCTTTATATCCTCTTCATCGGCGACTTTGAAAAGACCGCCACATGGTCTGACGATGCGGTGAAGGGATGCAAGCGTTTCCTGGACAAGGTCTGGAATCTTGGAGAGAGTGTCACCGATCATGAGACGGAGTTCTCCCAAAAGAACGAGATTCCCATGAACAAGGCCATCAAGAAGGTCTCTGAGGACATTGACGCCCTGAAGGCAAATACCGCCATTGCAACCCTTATGAGCCTTGTGAACCACTTCAATTCCAACGGCTGCAACCGCGCCGAGCTGAAGGTGTTCCTGCAGCTTCTGAGCCCCTTTGCCCCCCACATCGCTGAGGAAATCTGGGAGAACCACGGCTTCGAGGGCTACTGCACCGTATCTCCCTGGCCCACCTTTGATCCGGCAAAGACTGTGGACGCTGAGATTGACATGGCCATTCAGGTCAACGGCAAGTTCCGGGGCACCATGCGCATTGCCGCGGATGTCAGCAAGGAGGACGCCATTGCGGCGGCTCTGGAAACGGATATTGTGAAGCGCCAGATGGCAAATCTGGGGGGCGAGGTCCGCAAGACCATTGTGGTTCCCGGCAAGCTCATCAACCTGATTATCAAGTAACATGAATTTTTCCCTGCGAATTTGGACGGCTCTGAGCCAGATTCGCAGGGATTTTCGGCGGAATCACCCACGAAAAAGCCGAAATGCAAGAAAGATTTTTGGTTTCATACATAAAACCTGTAATTTTTGCTTGACAATTCATCGGCCCATGCATATAATAATAGGAGCCATAGAGTGGCCCTTAAAGCATTTCCTGCTTTGAAATGCATCGGAGGGAGGGAAAACAATGTCTGAGATCCGCGTAAAGGAAAACGAGTCTCTGGAAAGTGCAATCAAGAGATTTAAACGCAGCTGCGCAAAGGATGGCGTTATTGCTGAATATAAGAAAAGAGAGCATTATGTAAGCCCCAGCCTGAAGCGTAAGCAGAAGTCTGAAGCAGCCCGTAAGAACAATAAGAGAAAGTATTATTGATCTTTTCATGTGCGTTTAGACGCCCCGCAAAATGCGGGGCGTTTTTTTACCCAATTAGCGGCTTTTTGTCCAGAAGCTGACGGATTTACGGGTACACTGCCAGTACCATGGTGAACTCCAGCTGTTGGAGGAGCCGGTATTTTCTAAGAATCGTTTCCGGTGTGTCCATCAGAATTGCATGAAGGCTTTTGCCGTCCCACTGGGTAAAGCAGCCCGTCCCAAGGGCTGCTGAAAGATGGAGCGTGTGTCCACGGCTTCGCTTCAGCGCCTCCTGTCTTGTCAGGGGGATGCCCCCGCCGGTGGGACAGGGCAGGGGAAAGTCCATGGTCATGTAGGAAAGACGGACACAGACAGGACCTGTTTCCAAAGCTCGTAGATTCCTGAGGTAATCCTCCAGCCGCCCTCCGGAAACGGCACAGTCTGCCAGAAGGGTCTCCGGAGGCAGCGAATCTGCGGAAGAAAAAACAGTCATTGACAAGCAAAGCCCCTCCTGATAAGATATTCTGGCTATATAATCTATGCCGGAAGAAGAACAATCATGCGAATGAGGCGAAACCATCCCGTGGAAAGGAGCAAACGTCCATGGCTTTTTCCCCACTGGCCGATGTGGAAGTCGGCACAATTACAGAGTTGACACCCCAGTGGTTTCAGGACCGGGGACTGAATCTGATTCTGCTGGATTTTGACAATACCATTGTGGCCTATACGGTCAGCGAGCCCTCCGGGGCCTTTCTGGACTGGAAACGGGAACTGGAAGAGGCGGGAATTCGGTTAATGATCGTATCCAACAGCCGTAAAAGCCGCCGGGTCCCGGATTTCGGGGACAAGTGGGACATTCCCTATATCCGCCGTGCGGGAAAGCCAAGCCCCAGGGGCCTGTTCCGGGCCATGGAGCAGATGAACGCAAGGCCGGAGGAGACTGCCATGGCGGGAGACCAGACCTTTACGGATATTCTTGCGGGGAATTTTGCGGGTGTAACCTCCATTCTGGTGAAACCCATCCGTTTTTCCAATCCCTTTCAGGTGATCCGTTATGGAATGGAGCTTCCATTCATTCTGCTGGGAAGAAGAAAACGAAAAAGATCGTAGTTTGTGGCTATTGTGACTTGCATTTATGGCGATGATAGGATAAAATAGTACCGTATAATCGAGAGATATGACCGCGTAAGCGGGATATTACAGTTTAGGAGGAAAACAATATGATTTCAGCTGGCGATTTTAGAAACGGCGTTACCTTCGATATGGATGGCAATGTCATGCAGATCGTTGAGTTCCAGCATGTTAAGCCCGGCAAGGGCGCAGCTTTCGTCCGTGTTAAGATGAAGAACGTCATCACCGGCGCTGTGACTGAGACGACCTTCAACCCCTCTGCCAAGTACCCCACCGCTTTCATTGAGAGAAAGAAGATGGAGTATTCCTACAACGATGGCGACCTGTACTACTTCATGGATATGGAGACCTATGATATGACTGCTGTTAACTCCAGCGATCTGTCCGAAGGCTTCAAGTTCGTGAAGGAGAACGAGGAGTGCACCGTTTGCAGCTACAACGGCAAGGTCTTTGCTGTTGATCCCCCCAACTTTGTTGAGCTGCTCATCACCGACACCGAGCCCGGTGTCAAGGGCGATACCGCTACCAACGTTACCAAGCCCGCTACGGTTGAGACCGGCGCTGAGGTCAAGGTTCCTCTGTTCATCAACGAGGGTGACAGAATCAAGATCGACACTCGTACCGGTGAGTACCTGGAGCGCGCTAAGGGTTGATGACCTTGGAAGAGCAGGCTTCTTATCTTCAGGAGCTGAAAAAGGCAGCAGGGCTTCGCAGTGAAAGCGCCAGAGATCAGCTGATTGCGGAGCTGGCGGATACGGTTTCCCTGCTTTGCCATCAGGTATCCCTCCTCAGCGAGGTTTCCGATGGAATGAATGAAGCACTCCATGATGTGCAGGAACAAATGGATGCGCTCTTCTCCCTGGATGAGGGGGAGGAGGAGATCATGGGTGAGGATGAATACTTTGACGGCTCCGAGCGTCCGCTGTATCAGGTGTCCTGTCCGGAATGTCAGGATCAGTTCGCTGTGGACGAAAGCTCTCTGGTGAAGGGCTTCCGCTGTCCCAACTGCGGCACACATCTGGTTCAGGCAGAGTCATAAGCGTTTTTGCGATCTCTTGCGGCGCAGCTCATGCTGCGCCGCTTTTTTCGTGGGAAGCTCTGATTGAAATGGCAGAGGACTGGCAAGAGAATCTTCAATCTCCCCGTGATTTTTAAGAATTGTGCTTGAACAGTTTTCGGGTTTATGATATACTGAACTTGTACGAATGAGTTGTAACAACTGGATACATGTTCGATTCATAACCGGCGCATGAAATTCGTAAAGATTGATGGGCTGCATGTGAAGCATCCCATCAAAATATACTTGTAAAGTGAGGCTGATGTAAATGTCTAAGCTGGATCTGACCCGTTACGGGATCACCGGTACCACTGAAGTGGTGTACAATCCGTCCTATGAGGCGCTGTATGTGGAAGAAATGAAGCCCGAGCTTGACGGCTACGAAAAGGGCCAGAATACGGAGCTTGACGCAGTCAACGTCATGACCGGTATCTACACTGGCCGTTCCCCCAAGGATAAGTTCATTGTCATGGACGAGAACTCCAAGGACACCGTGTGGTGGACCACGCCTGAGTATCCCAACGACAACCATCCCGCTTCTCAGGAGGCCTGGGCTGCTGTGATGGACATTGCCAAGAAGGAGCTTTCCGGGAAAAAGCTGTACGTTGTGGATGCATTCTGCGGCGCAAACAAGGACACCAGAATGGCTGTCCGCTTCATCATGGAGGTGGCATGGCAGGCACATTTCGTCAAGAACATGTTCATTGTTCCCACGGAGGAAGAGCTTGCTGACTTTGAGCCTGATTTCGTTGTCTACAATGCCTCCAAGGCAAAGGTGGAAAACTATGCCGAGCTGGGCCTCAACTCCGAGACCGCAGTGGTCTTCAACATCACCAGCCGCGAGCAGGTCATCATCAACACCTGGTACGGCGGCGAGATGAAGAAGGGCATGTTCTCCATGATGAACTACTATCTGCCCCTGAAGGGCATTGCCTCCATGCACTGCTCTGCCAACACCGATATGAACGGCGAGAACACCGCCATCTTCTTCGGCCTCTCCGGCACCGGTAAGACTACCCTGTCCACGGACCCCAAGCGTCTGCTGATCGGCGACGACGAGCATGGCTGGGATGACAACGGCATCTTCAACTTCGAGGGAGGCTGCTATGCAAAGGTCATCAATCTGGACAAGGATTCTGAGCCTGATATCTACAACGCCATCCGGCGCAACGCCCTGCTGGAGAACGTGACCGTGGATGAAAACGGCAAGATCGACTTTGCCGACAAGAGCGTTACGGAGAACACCCGCGTTTCCTATCCCATCGACCACATTGAGAAGATCGTCCGTCCCATTTCTGCCGCTCCCGCTGCGAAGAATGTGATCTTCCTGTCCGCCGACGCATTCGGTGTGCTGCCTCCCGTTTCGATCCTGACCCCCGAGCAGACCAAGTATTACTTCCTGTCCGGCTTTACCGCAAAGCTGGCCGGCACCGAGCGCGGCATCACCGAGCCTACGCCTACCTTCTCCGCATGCTTCGGTCAGGCGTTCCTGGAGCTGCATCCCACCAAGTACGCCGAGGAGCTGGTTCGCAAGATGGAGATGAGCGGCGCAAAGGCTTATCTGGTCAACACCGGCTGGAACGGCACCGGCAAGCGGATCTCCATTAAGGACACCCGCGGCATCATTGATGCCATTCTGGACGGTTCCATCAAGACCGCCCCCACCAAGACCGTGCCCTACTTCAACCTTGAGGTTCCCACCGCCCTGCCCGGCGTTGATCCCGCCATTCTCGATCCCCGGGACACCTATGCGGATGCTTCCCAGTGGGAGGAGAAGGCCAAGGATCTGGCAAACCGCTTCGTGAAGAACTTTGCCAAGTACGAAGGCAATGAGGCCGGCAAGGCTCTGGTTGCCGCAGGACCCCAGCTGTAAGCCATATGTTTTTTCGGACAGCCTCCAAATTGGGGGCTGTCCTTTTTTACGGGAATTCTTCGTCAAACATGAAATTTCTGTGGGAATGGTTGAAAAGAGCCCGGATTTTTGCTATAGTATTAAAGACTATCCGCAGGGGGCCACAGGGCGCCTGGGGACGCTTTGGAGGAATGAACGATGAAACATTTCAAAAGACTGATAGCCATGCTTCTGGCAGCTGTGCTGCTTTTGAGTATGATGACAGCCTGCGGCAGTAAGAAAAAGCCCACTGCGACGCTGACCTTTGAAAATGGCGATGAGGTTATCATCTATCTGGAGCCGGATCAGGCCCCCAATACCGTTGCGAACTTTATCAGCCTTGCAAACTCCGGTTTCTATGACGGCCTGATTTTCCACCGTGTTGTGGAGGATTTCGTGATTCAGGGCGGCGATCCCAATGGGGACGGAACCGGCGGTCCCGGCTATACCATCGAGGGCGAATTCGCCGACAACGGCTTTTCCAAGAATACCATTTCCATGGAGAAGGGTGTCATTGCCATGGCCCGGTTCTCCAGCAACGGCGAGAACTCCCAGGAGGCTTATAACTCCGCCGGCAGCCAATTCTTTATCCTGCTGGGCGATGAGGATGCCCTTCAGGGGCAGTATGCGGCCTTTGGCAAGGTGTTCTCCGGTATGAACATTCTGGAGAAGCTGGCTATGTGTGATGTCAACTCCAACGATAAGCCCAGAGAGGACATTGTCATCAAGTCCATCCGGGTGGAGACCTACGGCGTGGACTACGGTGAGCCTGAGACGCTGCCTGCTCAGAACTAATTGCAAATTGCGAAAATGCCAGCGGAACACCGCTGGCATTTTTAAGGATGTGATACCATTGAAGTATGAAAATATGATTCCGGCGGTGTTCCTGCGCAGACCAAATCGGTTTGTGGCCCATGTGGAGCTTCAGGGTCAGGAGGAGATCTGCCATGTGAAAAACACGGGCCGTTGCCGGGAGCTGCTCCAGCCCGGCTGTCAGGTCTGGGTCAGCCGGTCGGACAATCCTAACCGGAAAACGAAATATGATCTCATTACCGTGAAGAAGGGCGATTATCTGATTAACATGGATTCTCAGGCGCCCAATGTGGCGGCAAAGGAATGGCTGGAGCGGGGCGGCCTTGGGGCTGCGGAGGTTGTAAAACCGGAACAGCGGTTTGGGAATTCCCGGTTTGACTTCTATCTGGAACGGGATGGGAAGGGCATGTATCTGGAGGTCAAGGGCGTGACCCTGGAGGATGGCGGCGTGTGCCGGTTTCCGGATGCTCCCACAGAGCGGGGCGCAAAGCATCTTCGGGAGCTGGTAGAGGCGAAAAAGGCGGGCTTTGATGCGGCAGTGCTGTTTGTGATCCAGATGAAGCCTGTGAAATGGCTGGAGCCAAACGACGGGACGGACCCGGAATTCGGAAAAGCCCTCCGGGAGGCTGCCGCCGCAGGGGTCGAAATTCTGGCTGTGGATTCGGAGATCGGGCCGGATACCATGGTGATCTCTGATTTTGTGGAAGTAAAGCTGTAATATGTATCGAAAACCCCTCTGTGACGAATCCATCACAGAGGGGAATTCTTCATTTGGAGGACAGCAGCTTGCCGATTTCCTCAGCGACTCTGGCAAACCCGGGAATGTCCAGGGTTTCACCACGGACGGTTTCGGAAAAGCCTGCGGCCCGAATGGCAGAGATGATCTGTTCCTTGCTGAGCGTGCCGAAGCCCGAGGAAAGGCCGTTGGTGAGGGTTTTTCTCCGCTGGGCAAAGCTGGCCTTGACCACCCGGAAGAACAGCCCCTCATCGGAAACCGGACAGGGCGGCTCGGGTCTGCACCGGAGGGTAATGACCGCCGAAGTGACCTTGGGCTGAGGGATAAAGCAGGAGGGGGGCACGTCGAACAAAATTTCCGGCTCCGCATAGTATTGACAGAACAGGGAAAAGGCGCTGTAGTCCTTGCTGCCGGGCTGGGCACAGATCCGCTGGGCAACCTCCTTCTGAACCATCACCGTAACCGCTTCGAAGCATCTGGCCTCCAGCAGGGCGGAAAGCACAGGAGAGGTGATGTAGTAGGGGAGATTGGCACAGGCCATGGGGCGAAGCCCCTGGAAGTGCTCCTCCACCAGCGCGGGAATGTTGGTTTTCAGAATGTCCCCAAAGATCAGGGTGAAGTTGTCCTGATCGGCCATGGTTTCTGCCAGAATGGGACGGAGGGATTCATCCACCTCCACGGAGACGACCTTCCCGGCGTTTTCGCACAGAGCCTGGGTCAGCGGGCCAATGCCGGGGCCAACCTCCAGAACGCCGCAGGTTTCGTCAATGCCGGCGCCCTCGGCGATTTCCCGGGGAACCCAGCTCTGGGTCAGGAAATTCTGACCCTTGGATTTGGAAAAATGAAAGCCATGCTTTTGAAGCAGAGGCTTTATTACGTTGATATCACATAGATTCATGGTGTTACCGCCTAAATACAGGATGGCTTCATTATACCTGCTGCGGCGAAAAGTTGCAAGAGAAAAGCGGAAAGGGAATCATCATCCGGAGAATTCTTTAAGAATTCATGAATTATGAAAATCATCGTAATAAACCTATTGACAATATAACGATGTTATGGTACATTGTTACGCGAGGTGAGAACATGGATGAAAATCTGATTACGAAAAAAGAACTTCTGGAACTCACCGGGATTTCCTATGGAGCGCTCTACCGCTGGAAGCGAATGAAGCTGCTGCCGGATGAGTGGTTTATCCACCGCTCCACCTTTACCGGCCATGAAACCTTCCTGCCGAGGGACAAGGTCCTTGCCCGCGTGCAGGAGATTCAGGAGCTGAAGGAGACCATGAGCCTGGAGGAGATCGCCCGGAGGTTTCAGCCCGGTGTACCCGGCGAAGTATCTCTGACAGCGGCGGAAGCTGCTGGAGTGGGAATCTCGGTTCCTCCGGTCATCAATCAATATCTGGCCCTGTCCGGCCACGAAGGGAACTTTGCATTCCATGAGCTTTTGGGACTCTATGTGTTCCACACGCTGATTATGGAGGGACAGGTCAGCCGGGATGAGGCTTATGAGCTTTCAAAAGCGGTGTCTCAGGCCGGAGATTCAGAGATCAACGAGCCGGTGGTATATCTTGTAAGAAAGTATGGAGTTCCTCTGTGCGTAACAGCCGGAGAAATGCAGAAACTGATATTTGACAATGGAGCCACAGTGGCCAAGACCATTGCGGTGAATCCGATGAATGCGGCGCTGAACGCGCTGCTGAATGAGAAAGGGATTATAGCATGAGTATGGAAAACGTGAATCAGAATTTACAGGAGCTTCATGAGAAGTTGGAAGAAATGAATGCCCGTCTGGAGGATGCCAGAGAAGAGCGGAACAGCCTGCTCCGGGAACGGTTTGACCTGAAGGAACAGCGTCGTTATCTCCGGGGGCAGCTCCGGGAGGCCAATGCCGCAGGAAATCAGGAGCGTGCTGACCGCCTCACCCAGCGGCTGGAGGAACTGAAGGAGAAGCTGGAGAAGCTGGATGCCAGAATTGAGGAGATTGAGAATGCCATCGAGACCACCGATGGAGACATCGACGAGATTCGGGATTCTCTGGAGGATGTCCGGGATGCCCGGCAGGAAGCCGGTAGTGCTGAACGCGGTGACGCTGCCAATGGAGAAACCGCCGGCGAACATGGCTTCAATGGGGAGAGCCTGGATAAGGCCATTGAAAAGCTAAATGTTCTGGTGCAGAAGGGCCTGAAGAAGGTGGCTGATACACTGGAGAATGTGGACCTTGAGGCGGTTGGTCAGAAGGCAACAAAGGCAGCAAAAACTGTCACTGGCGTTGCCACAGATGCGGCCAGAAGCGTTGAAAAGAGCTGGAATGAAGCCAAGGGCAATCGGGCAAAGCCCGGCGGAATCGGAGATTACCGGATTTCCGGCTCCGGTGTGCTGGATGGAGGCTGCTATAACCGTGTTACCATCTCTGGCAGCGGCACAGTTTCCAGCCCGCTGGTGTGCCGGGAACTGAAGACCAGCGGCAGCTTCCGGGCCCATGGAGACGTGGATTGCAGCGGTGAAATCCGTGCCAGCGGCAGCTTCCACTGTGACGGCCACCTGACTGCCGGAGACCTGTCCGGCAGCGGTTCTGTGAAAATTGACGGCGATCTGAAATGCGGCCTGATGAACGTGCCCGGAAGTCTGAATGTGGGCGGCAATGTCACTGCGGGGGAAGCCCGGGTGACTGGCGGCATGAAGGTCGGCGGTGATTTCGAGGCGGAAAGCCTGACGATCGTGGGCAGCCTGAACATTGGCGGCATCCTAAATGCGGAGGCGGTGAATATCCGTCTGGCCAAGTCTGAAAGCACGGTTTCCTCCATTGGCGGCGCACAGGTGACAGTGTCCCAGAGCATGTCTGCGGGTCTCCTTTCGGGCATTCTGAAGCCCGGCTACGGCTGTTTGACCTGCGAAAGCATTGAGGGCGACGACGTGGACCTCTCCGGCGTCAAGGCGAAAACAGTTCGCGGAAACCGTGTGGTGATCCACAGCGGCTGCATGATTGACGTGGTAGAGTACACCGAAACCTGCTCCATTGAGGACGGCGCTGTGGTAGGCAGCTGTGCGAAGGTGTAATCTGACGCTTGTTAGGCCGGATTATGATAATAGAATCCCTCCCCGGTGCATACACTGCCGGGGAGGGATTTTTATGCTGGAAGCCACAAGACGGGTAGCCCTCAGACGGGCTGGCGTGGATTCCACTGAAGAATTTCTGGAACGGGAGCAGATTCAGCCGGAGCTTTTGGATGTAGCACTGATGCCCTATCTGGTGGGCTATGATCTGTGGCGAATACAGCCTGGTGATACGTTCTACAGCGTTGCAAAGAAGTTTTCCACAGACCCGGAAGCTGTATCCGCTGCTAATCCGAAGCTCAGACCGGAGATGCTGCCCATCGGAAAGCTTATCATCGTACCAAAGAGTTTTGATCTGGTGCCGGAGGATGTGCCCATGACCTGGGAGCTGCTGCGCTATACCATTCACGGATTGACAGCCAGATATCCACAACTCCGGGAAAATGTGATCGGAACAACGGCATATGGCCGGACAGTGATCCAACTGAGGCTGGGTGATGGTGACAGAGCCGTGTATTATAATGCGTCCCATCATGCCAACGAGTGGATCACCACGCCTCTGGTTATGATGATGCTGGAGAGAGTATTGAAAGCCCAGCGGAGGGGAGAAAGTATTCTGGATGTGAATATTGGACAGCTGCTGATGAAAGTGACACTGTTTTTGGTTCCCATGGTGAATCCGGATGGAGTTGATCTGGTTACGGGCGGGTTGAATGAACAGGAATATGAACAGGCAGAAAAAATCGCGGCGGATTACCCGGAGATCCCGTTTCCGGATGGCTGGAAAGCGAATCTCAGAGGTGTGGATTTGAACCTCAACTATCCGGCACGATGGGATGAAGCGCGAACCATCAAATATGAGATGGGCTTTGACAGCCCGGCGCCGAGAGATTTTGTGGGACTGACGCCCCTGAGTGAACGGGAGAGTCAGGCTATGTTCAATACCACGGAAGAAATATCCCCGGAACTGGTCATTGCGTGGCATACCCAGGGAAAAGAAATCTATTGGAAGTTCCTTGACTTGGAGCCGGTGGGTGCGGAGGCCCTTGGACAGCAGATGGCGGATGCATCAGGCTACAGTCTGGAGGATGTGCCCTATGCGTCATCCTTTGCGGGGTACAAGGACTGGTTTATTCAGGATTTTGAACGGCCGGGTTATACCATCGAAGCTGGAGAGGGAGAAAACCCCCTGCCCCTCTCACAGCTGGAGCAAATGTATCGGGATAATCTCCCTATATTCCTGCTGGGCATGATGGCGGGAACGGTGGATACCATGAAAACGGGCGTGGAAGAGCGTGAAGGGATGGAAAACCGTGCTCCACTTGCAGATGAAAAGCAAGAATGGAAAGCAATGCGGCGGATTCCTGCGCCCAGCTTCCCGGTAAGGGTTCAGGGTGGTGCGTTTGGTACATCAGAGCAAAGAAGCAGGGGAGAATGGGGATAAAAAATGCCGGCACGAATCGTGCCGGCATAAAGCATAAATCAAAGGTCTCGAAGGTCATAGGGAGTTGCCTGATAAACGTAATAATCCAGCCAGTTGGTGTAGAACAGCTGCCCGGCTGAACGCCAGTTTACAATGGGTGTCTGGGTGGGATCGTCGTTGGGGAAATAGTTTTCAGGGACGGCGATATCAAGCCCCTTGTTGATATCCCGGAAATACTCGGTAGCCAAGGTCTCGGCATCGTATTCCAGATGGCCGCAGACAAAAATCTGCCGCTTATCCGGGGTGCTGCATGCAAAAACACCGGCCTGCGGAGAGGTGGCCAGAAGCTCCAGCTCGGGACAATCCCGAATATCGGATTCGTACACCTCGGTATTGCGGGAGTGAGGTGCATAGAAAACATCATCAAAGCCACGGAACAGAGGCTGGGTGCTGTCATGTACCTGATGGGGGAATACCCCGAAGATCTTCGCGGGGGTATTGTGCTTCTGGATTCCGTAGTGATAATAAAGACCGGCATAAGCGCCCCAGCAGATGTGAAGGGTAGAATAAACGTGGGTTTTGGTCCATTCCATGATCTCCACAAGCTCAGGCCAATACTCCACCTGCTCAAAATCATAATCTTCCACAGGAGCGCCGGTAATAATCATACCATCATACTTCTTGTCTCTGATCTGGTCAAAGGTGGTATAGAAGGAGTCAAGGTATTCGGGACTCACATGGCGGCTGCTGTAGGAGCTGGTGTAGAGAAGCTCGATGTCAACCTGAATGGGAGAATTACTGAGCTTGCGCATCAGCTGAATCTCGGTGACAATTTTCGTGGGCATCAGATTCAGGATCAGAACGCGAAGAGGACGGATATCCTGATGAAGTGCTCGATATTCCGTCATAACAAATATATTTTCGCTCTCAAGCACCGCCCGGGCAGGAAGAGAGTCGGCAATCTTAATTGGCATATAATTACCTCCAGTCTGCAAACATGACTAACTTTATAGTATAGTAACACAAGGCAAGACAAAAAACAATGAAAAAATGCAGATAATAGTTGACAACAAGAAACGAATCTGTTACAATACAGAGCAATGAAAATGAGACACATAAATATCCTGTCAGAGACAACACATGGGAATGTGAAAAAAGTTCTTGACAAATGGGATTTGATGTGTTAAATTAAACAAGCTGTCCAGACGAAACGGCTCGAAGGACTTCGGAAGAGGATGAGAAACCTCGAAAAAAGTTCTTGACAAGCTGGATCGGATGTGATAGAATAAAAGAGTTCCGCGATGCGGAGTGTACCTTGTAAATTAAACAACGAGAAAACATGAAATTAGCACCTTGGACAATTCGGTTCTAAGAGAACCAAACAAGTGAGCGAATCGTGTAAAAGCGAATAAGCCAACGAAAATTCTTGAGTATTTGCTAAGAGCAAAATCTCAAATGTGATTAT
>JAQXMD010000034.1 GCA_029012465.1 Oscillospiraceae bacterium
TACAGGTCTCGGGCGGCGAAGTAGCCGTCGAAGATAGCGCCGTTGGTCTTGCCGACCTTAGCACAGGGGGAGAGTGCTGTAAAATGCAAAGTCCGTGCCACACGCCTTACCTTTTTGTTATGCTAGGAACTCCAGCCCCGGCAGGTCTGACAGGGCACGGTAGTAGTCTGTCAGCGCTGACGGGGTAGCGGCGGCGGTCCGACTCAGGTAACCGTTTTTCAGCTGGGCCAGGCCAATGGTACGGCTGCAATCCCGGTCTGTGAGAGGTAGGAACCGCAGTCCTGCCTGATAGTATCGCAGCAGCGGGTTTTGCCGCAGGTCCTGATGGGACACCGGCACCAGCATCACACCCAGGTTTTCCACCACCAACTCCTGGGCAAAGGCGGTCTCGTCCCCCATGAAGGCCACCTGGGGCTCGAAGCCCGCCCGGCAGCAGAAGTCCCGGGTCTGCTGGGTGAAGTCGGAGCTGCCGTGATTGAAGATGAAGCGTTCCTGCTGCAGCTCTGCCAGCTCCACGGTCCTGCGCTGGGCCAGGGGGTGATGGGCCGACACCATCAGGCAGTAGTCCTCCCGGAACAGGGGCTGCCACTGGAGCCGCGGAGCGCCCTCCGGTTCCGGGCACAGGGCGAAATCCGCCCCGTGGGTCTCCAACTCCTGAACCGTGGTGTCGTGCCCTGCCAGTTGGTGAAATACCTGCATCCGGGGGTGCTGGGGCAGATACTGCCGCAGGAACCCGGAGACCAGCTCCAGGGTGGGGGCCACCAGCTTGACGCTGCCGGTCTCCACACCGCTGTTGTCCGAGGCCTCCCGGATTGCGTCGTCGTATTCCGACAGAATCTGCTCCACCCGCCGCAGGAACAGCCGCCCCGCGTGGTTCAGACGGATGGAGTTGGGGCCCCGCTCAAACAGGGGCGTGCCTACGGTCTCCTCCAGGCGGCTGATGGCCCGGCTCAGGGCCGGCTGGGTGATGTGGAGCTGCTGGGCCGCCTGGGAGATGTGCTGGGTTTTGGCCACGGTGCGGAAGTAGACGAGGTAGTTGAGTTCCATGGAAATCCCTCCCGAGAGCATAACTGAAATTTGATGCTATTATGATATATCATGCATTTTACATGATTCTTCGCGGCTATTATAATATGCTTTAGAAAAAACTGCAAGAACAGGAGGGCGTTTTTATGGCACCCAAGACTGTTACCGGCACCTGGCTGGTGGAGGAGACCACCCGGCTCTATGACCTGACCATCGCCGAGGGGGCGGAGCTGAAGGCTCCCGAAGGCAAATTCATCTGCATGACCGTGGATGGCGTGGGCTGCGATCCGAAGCCCGGCCGCTATCACGGGGACATCGTGCTGACCGTGGCGGACACCTACCACATGGCCCCCCACGCCCTGATGCGGAAGAACAACATCTCCCGGGAGTTCATGGACGCCGTGGTCATCGACAGCGGCAAGGTCGTGGAATCCCAGTGCGTCCCCGCTGTAATTCAGGGCGGTTCCGTTACCGGGGAAAAGACGGAAGGCGTGTACATTGCCTCCTCGGCGGAGAGCTTCAACGGCGTGCTGGTCACCGGCGACAAGCCCTACACCGTGGAGAATTGCCGCATGGAGCTGGACGGCTTCGGCGCCAACGACTTCATGGGCGTGGGCTCTGCCGTGGCCGCCATCGACACTGCGGAGGTCACCATCGACGGCTGCGACTTCACTGTTAACGGCGTGACCCGCTGTGCGGTCCATGTGGGCGGCGACAGCCATGTGGTGGTCAAGAACTCCCGGCTCCAGAACACCAGCCCCGACTCCGACTGGCTGGGGGATTTCAGCTGGGGCTGCGGCTTCACGGGCACCAACCGCCTGTGCCAGCTGACGGACAACGGCTCCGTCCGCTATGAGAATTGCGAGCTGCGGGGCAACGGCTGGGGCCTGCTGTCCATCGACGGCACCGACAAGCACAATGAGATGATCGTCAAGGACTGCAAAATGGAGCTCTCCGGTCCCAGAAGCCACGGCTACGGTGCCTTCTGCATCGGCGGCAACCATGTACAGTTCGACGGCTGTGATGTGAACGTCAACGGCTACCCCCTGATGCTCCGGGGCATGGAGGACAAGGGCCGTGCGGAGATTCTCAGCTCCAAAATCCGTGGCCGTCGGTTCGGCGTTCTGGCCATGGGCGACACCCACAGCATTCTGACCATTGAGAACTCCGATTTCAACACCGCAAAGTCCTCCATGGTATTCAAGGGCTCCGCCACCCAGATCAACATCAAGAACACCACCATGACCGCCGGAAACAATGTCATCATGCAGCTCATGGACAACGATGAGGGCGGCATGACTGCCTGCAACTTCAAGGTTCCCGTAGGCGAGGTGGACGAAAAAATCTCCGACAGAGATCTGACCACTGCCGGAGAGGACGATATTCGGATCAATCTGACAGACTGCAATCTGGCCGGCGATTTCCTGAACTCCACCACCAACATCCGGGCCTGCAAGCGCAGTGACCACGGCGGCTTCGGCAAGTTCCATGACACCGTCATCGGTTCCATGGCCCATGCATCCGTTGTGGAGCACACCGAGGGCGAGGACGACAAGAAGGGCGGCATGCCCGTGGGCATGAAGGATCTGGAGTGCCCTAAGAACATGGGGATCACCATGAAGAACACCACTGTCACCGGCATCATCAGCTCCGCCACCCAGAAGTACCGGGACGGTCTGACCCTCATTGACGAGTCCAACCGTCTGGAGATGGCAAACATCACCCAGACTGCCGCTCCCACCGTCAACAACGGTGTCTGCGTGGCTCTGGACGAAAAGAGCGCGTGGATCGTCACCGGCACCAGCTACATCACCGCTCTGACCATTGCTGAGGGCGCAAAGCTGACCGCTGCCGATGGAAAGGCTCTGACCATGACCGTGGACGGTGCAGAGACTGCGATCGTTCCCGGCACCTACACCGGCACCATCGTTCTGACGGTGGGCTGATCTCAGATCACACAGGGTTGCTGGCTGCTGAAAAATAGGCAGCCAGACCCTCCAGAAAGGCGCTGGCGGTGGGAGAGAGGTAGTGTCCCTTTCTCACCGCAATGCCAAGAGGCCTGAAGCTGGCGTCTCCGGCGATCTGAAGCGCTGTAATATAGTCCAGGGGCGGGTCGATTACCTCCATGCTCATCATCCAGCCATACACAATGGAGGAAATCATCATAACCCCCAAATTCTCCGCCACCAGCTTAAAGGCCAACTCCGGCTCATTGCCGTCAAAGAGAATATTCGGCTGGAAGCCGGCCCTTTTCCCCTGCTCCAGCAGAATGTCCTTGACACCGAAGCCGGAGTTGTTGCAGATGAACCGCTCCTTCTGTAATTCGGCAAAGGCGATTTCCTTCCGGCTTGCCAAAGGATGACGCTTGGACACCAGCACCAGAAGGGCATCGTCCACATATCGGGTCCAGGCGATCTGATCCGAGGAAAGATCCACAAAGGAAAGGGCACAGTCGAGGCTGCCGTTTTCCAGAGCCTCCGACATTTCCGCCGGGTCCATCAGGGACTGCTGGAGACTGACGTTGGGATGGCTCCGGAGAAAGGCGTCCAGATAGTTGGTACACAGGCCGGGAATATTGGCGGCGAAAAACACGCTGCCCCGATCCCCGGCGGCGGCCTCCTGAACGGCATCCTCCAGATCCATGAGAATCCGATTCACCCGCTGGAGGAAGGCCCGACCCACGGAGTTGAGCACAATTCGATTGCCGATCCGGTCGAACAGCCGTGTCCCCATGTTCTGCTCCAGAGTGGAGATGGTCTTACTCAGGGAGGACTGAGAGATGTGCAGCTCCTCCGCTGCCCTGGTCATCTGCTGGTATTTTGCGACGGTCTGGAAATAGCGAAGCTGATTGAGCTCCATGTGACTCCCTCCTCAATCCTGGTTGTTCCGAAGCTGCCGGATATGGGTCCGATAGGCTCCGGGGGGAACGCCTTCCATGTTCCGATAGGCCCGTATGAAAGCGTTGCTGCTGGTGTAGCCAACGTTTGTGGCCACCTCACTGATGGACATGTCCGTTTCCGCCAGGAGCTTTCGGGCGTTCCGGATGCGAACCTCGTGAATATAGTCGTTGATGCCCTGACCCGTGACCTGCTTGAAGGTCCGGGACAGGTGAGACAGCGACAGGTCGAACCGGATGCTGAGATCAGACACATTGAGATCCGGCGAGGCGTAGAAAATATCGATGTAGCCCCGCACCTGCTCCATGCGACCGCTGGCCTGGGAGGCCTCCAGTCCACAGAGGGCGCTGACCTTCTGCATGATGTGATGCACCATTATGTCCACCGGGTCGCTGTGCTGTACATATTCGGTTCGGTATCGCTGGACCTCCGACTGGAGAATCCGCTCCAGAGGCTCCAGCTGATCGATTTTCAGATCACCGGCCAGATCAAAGGCGGATACCAGATGGGCGGACATGAATACCTGAAGGGCCAGGTCATTATCCGGGTACATGTCCACATGCCGCCGGACCATTTCTGTGAGATAATCTGCGGCATCGGTCAGCTGTTTGTTCTGGATGGCAAAGTAAAACTGCCTGCCAATGTGGTTGACAGCGGGATCGGTTGTGGGAATTTTGTGATTTTCCATAAAATACACCTCTGCGTTTCCAGTTATCCAGCTCACATTTTACAATATAACCTCTGCTTATGCAATCATAACATGAGGTTTTACTGTGCAAAAATTGTGTATTGCGCAAAAATTGTGTGCGTAAAAATGTGTATGTGCTATTGACATAAAAACGATTCAATGTATAATTTGTATGGTTGTAATCTGTCGATTTTTTTGCATTCCGTGCAAATACTTTGCGGATCATCCCGCAAGAGATGCAAATGTAGAACGCAAAAATTGTTAATCGACAACAAAAAATGTAGATTATGTGCCCCGGCCGCTGCCGTTCGGTGCATACAATAAATTTTAGGAGGACAAAACTAATGAAAAAGCTCGTTGCAATGCTTCTGTGCATCGCGATGGTGCTGGGCCTTGCCGCCTGCGGTGGCTCCGCTTCCACTGCTGCCAGCACTGCTCCCGCCGCTGACCCTGCAGCTCCCGCTGCTGAGGGCGAAGCCGCACCCGCCGCTCCCGCCGCTCCCGCCGCTGACGGCGAAGCCGCTCCCGCTGAGGAGGACCTCGGCCCCCATGTCTTTGTATATGGCACCGACGCAAACTCCACCACCTTCGATCCCGCTTCTGATCTGCAGACCAACTCCGGTTCCTTCCTGATCTACTGCGTGGGTGAGACCCTGTGGACCGTTGACACCGAGGGCAACATTACCTATGTACTGGCTGACAACGTGGACTACACCGAGGAAGCTCTGACCATCACCCTGAAGGAGGGCATCACCTTCTCCAACGGCGATGCTTTTGACGCCGAGGACGTGCTGTTCACCCTGAACCATGCCGCTTCCATGCCCCGTACCGCTTCCATGTATGCCTGCATGAATCTGGAAGCCGCCACTGTTGAGGGCAATGTCATCACCATCCCCATGAACTACTATGACGCCGCCCTGATCGATCTGCTGGGCAACTGCAACAACATGATGCTGGACTCTGAGGTCTGCGGCGTTGAGGGCTACGGCTATGACTGGCTCATCGGCACCGGCCCCTATGTCCTGAGCGAGTGGAACGAGTCCCAGAACTACATCATCACCCGCAACGAGAACTACTGGGGCGAGGCTCCCTACTACGACGAGTTCGACGTGTACTTCTACTCTGAAGAGTCCACCCGTTACGCTGATTTCCAGAGCGGCAAGCTCGACGGCATATATCTGACTGAGGCTACCTACATCAACAACCTGAGCAACGGCGCTGTCACCGGCGCAAGCCTCTACACCGCCAAGGAGAACTCTGTCTATGGCTTTGAGATGGCCTGGAACTCCGATTCCCGCGCCACCTTCTCTGACATCAACGTTCGTAAGGCATTTGCGCACTGCCTGGACGTCAAGTCCATGGTAGAGGCTCTGGGCGAGGGCGTTTACACCGTTGCCACCGATATCGTTGGTGAGAACAGCTGGGTCTACGAGAACAAGGGCATCTACGAGTATGACGTTGAGGCTGCCAAGGAGTACATGGCAAAGGCCGGCTACTCCCCCAGCAATCCTCTGACCGTTGGTGTGTACGCTGAGGGCACCGCATGGAACTCCGCCATGTTCGAGGCCGCTCAGTCCTACTGCGCCGAGATCGGCATCAACCTGGATCTGTCCGGTGTTGCTGACTTCGCAACCATTCTCCCCGTTCTGCTCTCCGGCGGTCAGGACATGGGCTTCGGCCAGGGCTCCAACGGCTCCGGTCTGGACCCCGCAAACCTGCTGCAGCAGTTCGGCCCCGCCTCCGACAACGTTCTGATCCGTACCTGCGCCACCGATTATCCTGAGCTGGCCGAGAAGTTCACCAAGGGCGCTTCCTCCACCGATCAGGCTGAGCGCGAAAAGCTCTACAAGGAGCTGATCGACGGTATCTATGACAACTACCTGTTCATTCCTGTTTGCCAGGGCACCAAGAACTACGGCGTTCTGGACACCCATCCCTCCGCAGCAAACGCAATCAACCCCGTTTCCTGCTGGCTCGATCCCAAGCTGCTGACTGACTGATCTCCTTTCGCAGCTGCGCTGTTGGGTTTCGCATTCTGCGGCGGCAGCATCCTTGCTGCCGCCGCAGTTATTCTTTCCTGGGAGGAACATTTATGGCAAAATACATTGCACGGCGACTCCTGATGATTATCCCGGTACTGCTGGGAGCAATCATCGTGGTGTTTACCATCAACTACTTTTCAACCACGGACCCTGCCATGGTCAAGCTCGGCCTGGCCGCCACTGATCCCGTAAAGCTGGCCGCCATGCGGGAAACCATGGGCCTCAACCGGCCCTACATCGTCCAGTTGGGCGAATATCTCTGGAATCTGCTCCATGGCAACTTCGGCGATTCCTATGTCTATTCCAAGACCGTCTGGGAGCTGATCAGCAGCCGTATCCCCAACACCATGAAGATCGGTCTGGGCGCCATGGTGATCTCCGTCTGCATCGGCATTCCTCTGGGTCTGGTGGCCGCGCTCCACCAGAACTCTGTGCTGGACTATGCCACCACCGCCTTTGCCGTCTTTATGAACGCCATGCCCGGCTTCCTGGTGGCAGTTCTGCTGATGATCGTATTCGGCCTGAAGCTGCAGGTGCTCCCCACCTCCGGCGCTGACACCTGGCAGAGCTTCATTCTGCCCATCATCGCCGCGGGCATCGGTCCCATCTGTCAGGATGCCCGAATGACCCGATCCTCTGTGCTGGAGGTCATCCGTCAGGACTATGTCCGCACTGCCCGGGCCAAGGGCATTGCCGAGGGCAAGGTCATTACAAAGCACGTTCTCAAAAATTCGCTGATCCCCATTCTCACCATGGTGGGCTCTGGTCTGGGCACCTGCCTTGCAGGCTCCATTCTGGTTGAGATGATTTTCAATATTCCCGGCATGGGCATGCTCATCAACAGCAGCATTATGCAGAAGGACTTCATTACGGTTCAGGGCTGTGTTGTGGTCTGCGCCGTTGTGGTTGCTCTTGCGAACCTGCTGACGGATCTGGCCTATGCCTTTGTGGACCCCCGCATCATGGCCCAGTACACCGGCGGAGGCAAGAAGAAAAAGGCCCAAAAGGCCGAGGAAAAGGAGGCTGCGTAAACTATGGCAAAGAACACGAACAAAATCGAAGAGGAAGTTCGCCTGAAAAAGCGCAGCAACTTCGGCGAGGTCTGGCACAGACTGAAAAAGAACAAGCTCAGCATGGTGTGTCTTGGATTCCTTGCGGTGATGATCTGCGCCATTGTCTTTTCCACCTGGATCACGCCCTATGACTACACCGCGCAGGACCTGATGTCCCGGTTCCAGCTGCCCTCCAAGGCCCACTGGTTCGGCACCGACGACTATGGCCGTGATCTGCTGACCCGTCTGCTGGTGGGCGGCCGTTACACCCTGCTGATCGCGATTCTCTCTGTTGCACTGGGTATTGTGTTCGGCATGATTATCGGTGCCCTCTGCGGCTTCTTTGGCAAGTGGGTCGACTCCACCCTCATGCGTATTATGGACGTCATCATGTCCATTCCCGGCATGATGCTGGCAATCTGTATTTCGGTGGCTCTCGGCTCCGGCGTCTTTAACACGGCGCTGGCTCTGGCGGTGGGCACCATCCCCATGATTGCCCGTCAGCTTCGTTCCTCCACCATGCTCATCAATGGACAGGAATACATAGAAGCGGCCAAGAGCTTCGGCGAAAGCAACTTCCGCATCATTATGACCCATGTAATTCCCAACACCCTGGCGCCCATCATTGTTCAGACCTCTCTGTACATCGGCGGCTCCATCATGGGCATTGCAGGTCTGAGCTTCCTTGGTCTGGGCGTTCAGCCTCCCACACCGGAATGGGGCAATATCCTCAACAACGGTCTGGACTTCATCTATGACTTCTCCACCCGCTGGAATGTCATTGTATTCCCCGCACTGGTCATTGTCCTTGCGGAGCTGGCCTTTAACCTTCTGGGCGACGGCCTCCGTGACGCAATGGACCCCCGCATGCGCAAGTAAGGAGGATGAATATGAGTTTGCTTGAAATCAAAGACTTGGCGATTCATTTTCCCACCGAGGAAGGCGATGTTCGTGCGGTCAACGGAATCAGCCTGACTGTGGACGAGGGCAAGACCCTTGGCCTTGTGGGAGAAACCGGCGCAGGCAAGACGACCACCGCGCTGGGCATTCTGCGGCTTGTGCCGGAGCCCGGAGAGGTTCTCAGCGGCGAGATCCTTTACAAGGGTCAGGATATTATGAAGCTCCCCAACAAGGAGGTTCAGGACATTCGCGGCAATGAGATCTCCATGATCTTTCAGGACCCCATGACCGCACTGAACCCGGTTATGACCGTGGGCGATCAGGTGGCCGAAGTGATTCTCCGCCATCAGAACTGCACCAAGACAGAGGCCCAGGGCCGTATGATCGAGATCCTGGGGAAGGTTGGCATTGGCTCCGACCGGGCCGGCGATTACCCCCATCAGTTCTCCGGTGGCATGAAGCAGCGTGTGATCATCGCCATTGCACTGGCCTGCAACCCCAAGCTGCTGCTGGCAGATGAACCCACCACCGCACTGGATGTTACCATTCAGGCTCAGGTTATGGAAATGATCAACGAGCTGAAGAAGGAACTGGGCACCGCCATGATCCTGATTACCCATGACCTTGGCATTGTGGCAGAGTCCTGTGACAATGTGGCCATTATGTATGCCGGTCAGATTGTGGAATACGGCTCTCTGGAGGACATCTTCGATCACACCTCCCATCCCTATACAAAGGGCCTGTTCAATTCCATTCCCTCTCTTGAGAAGAAGGTTCACCGTCTGGAGCCCATCCATGGCCTGATGCCCGATCCGGCCAATCTGCCCACAGGCTGCGCCTTCCACCCCCGCTGCCCCTATGCAACAGAGCTTTGCGAAACAGAAGTCCCCGGCGCAACAGAGGTTGGCCCCGGACATCTCTGCCGCTGCCATCACTGCGGCAATCTTCAGAAGAAGGAGGGCGTGATCCATGAGTGAGAAAAATCTGATAGAGGTACAGAACCTCTGTAAGTATTATAAAACCCCCAAGGGCGCCCTTCATGCCGTGGAAAATGCCAACTTCTCCATCCGCGAGGGCACAACCCTGGGCGTTGTGGGCGAGTCCGGCTGTGGCAAGTCCACCCTGGGCCGCACGGTGATGAATCTCCACGAGTCCACCAGCGGAAAGATTTTCTTTGACGGGGAGGATGTGACCCATCCCAACAAGGCCCAGAAAAAGACCATCCACAAGAACATTCAGATGATCTTTCAGGACCCCTCCTCCTCTCTCGACCCCAGAAAGTGCGTCAGCGACCTGATCGCAGAGCCCATGAAGGTCATGAAGATCACCCGGGGCAAGAAGGAGACGGAAAAGCGGGTGGCAGAGCTGATGGACACCGTAGGCCTTGCCCGGAGATATGCCTTCGCCTATCCCCACGAGCTGGATGGCGGCCGCCGTCAGAGAATCGGCATTGCCCGTGCCCTGTCCGTATCCCCGAAGTTCATCGTTTGTGACGAGCCTGTCTCCGCGCTGGACGTTTCCATTCAGGCTCAGATTTTGAACCTGCTGCAGGACCTTCAGGAGCAGCATGGCCTGACCTATATGTTCATCACCCACAACCTCTCCGTGGTGAAGCACATCTCCCACGACATTCTGGTGATGTATCTGGGCTGTGAGGTAGAGAAGTGCGAGTCCGAGGAGCTGTTCCTCCGGCCCCTGCATCCCTACACCAAGGGCCTGCTCTCTGCCATTCCCATTCCGTCCATCCATGTGGACAGAAAGCGCATCGTCATGAGCGGCGAAGTAACCTCTCCCATTAACCCCAAGCCCGGCTGCCGTTTTGCGGCCCGCTGCCCCTACGCAACCGAAAAGTGCACCCAGGAGCTGCCTCAGGTGGAGGAGGTGCTGCCCAACCATTTCTGCGCATGCCATCATGTGCGGGAACTGAATAATTTGTAATCTTAGGATGTTTAGGAAGTGACCAGATGTCAAAGCGAGGAGATCGATATTTTGACGGCTATCAGCGTGTCCCGGAACGGGATGCCCAGGGCAATGTACGCTATAAGCTTCGGTATATGGATGAGTGGTACGGCTATGAGCAGGCCGACCGTCAGAAAAAGCTGAAGCTGGCAGCCTGCCCGCTGACGCTGATGATGCTCGTGTGCTATTTCATCGCCCAGCTGAATCCCTCTCTGGGGGGCATGATGCGCTATATGGCGATTCCGTCGCTGCTGGCACTGGTGCCCATGATGTTTGTGGTCATAGGACTTGTCAACTTCCTGATGGCAAAACAAAAGTGGGAAAAGCGAGTGTACTACGCCGGATACAGAAGGCTGTTTCGGGCAGGAATTGTCCTGCTGATTCTGCTGGCTGTCTGGCTGGTACTGGAAATCGTGTTTATTTGTATGAATCCGGAATTGCTGGGGGAGGAAGTTGGATATCTCCTCTTCGCAGCGGCCAGTACCGGGGCGGAGACTGCTCTGGTGATCCTGCTGCAAAAGAATCCGCCCCGGGTGGTGGATGGCCCCACAATCCGATAGAATGGAGTGAACAATTTGACAGACAATCTGGAACTTCTGGTGGAGCGTTGGGAAGACCAGCGCACCATCAAAAATCTGATGGGCAAGTATGTGAACTGCCTGCTCCTGAACCGGCAAGGCGAAATCTTCGATTCCTTTTTCAGCAAAAAAGAAGACGTATGCCTGACCTTCAATGATGGCAGCTACATCGGCCCCGAAGCCGTAACGGGCTATTTTGACGCAGTGGTGGAGCGGAACAAGCTCTCCGCCAAGCTCCTGCAGCAGCGTCTTCCTGAAAAGCTGGGGAGTAAATCCGAAGAGGAGATCTACGGCATTGGTCCCTTCCATGTGAAGCCTCTGACGGCTCCCGTGGTGGAGGTGGCCCAGGATGGCGAAACCGCCAAGGGCCTGTGGTTCTGCCTTGGGTGCAACGCCGAGGTCACAAGCCGTGGCCCCGAGGCCAGCTGGACCTGGGGCTACTTTGCCGGGGACTTTGTGTACGAAAATGACGACTGGAAGCTCTGGCATCTCCAGTATCTCAACGACGTGGACTCCCTCTGCGGTCAGAGCTGGGGCAGGGAGGTCACGCCCTATGCCGAGGATGACGCCTTTGCGCCGCTGAAGGACTTTGAAATGCCGCCCTACACGGTGAAGGAGACCGTCCGGGAGCTGTACACCGTGACCCGCCCCCTGACGGAAACCCCGAGGATCCCGGAGCCCTACAAAACCTTCTCCGAGACCTTCTCCTATGGAAAGGAGGTCCTGTAAATGAAAGCACCCAAGTATACAGACCTTCAGCTGATCCAGCGGGTCTGGGACGTGGAGGAAGTGAAAAAGCTCTGCGCAAAGCGCTGCTACTATCTGGCCAACGACTGGCGGGAAAGGGAGCTGGAGGAGCTTTGGGTCACTGGTGAGGAGGCCAAAAAGACCGCCTCCTTTGGCCGCAACTGGGGCTACTACGTTGGCATGGATGCCATCCGTGACTATTATGTAAACCAGCACAACGCCAAAGTCGACGCCCTTCCCGGGGAAAACCACGGAGACGGCTGCCTGTTCCATCATCCCGCCTCCACCGGCCTTGTGCATGAGGCCTATGACGGACAGACTGCCCGGGGCCTCTGGTACTGTATCTCTCAGGAGACCCTGCCCGTTTCCGGCACCGAGGCCGATGCCCGGTGGTACATGGAAAAGCTGGCCATCGACTTTCTGAAGGAGGACGGCCAGTGGAAGATCTGGCATGTGGTGGTGGCCACAGACCTCCAGAGCGAGGCGGGCCAGAACTATATGGAGCAGCCGGTGGACCTGCCCGACGAGGAGAACCGGGCCTATGTGGAGTTCGGTACCCCCAATCTGCCCATGCGCACCCACAACGAGCGGTACAACTGGCTGGACAACTATCCAGCGCCTCCCGTACCCTATATGACCTTTGACGAGGACAACAGCTATGGCCCCGAGGGCCATCCGGACTACTGTGAGGAGGAGAACTGATATGAGAAAAAAGCATCTTGACCTCCATCAGAGAGTCCTGAACGCCGCTGCCAGTCAGGAAGTGGAAAACGTCAAGGCTCAGCACACCTATTATCACGGCCGTGCCGATGCCTATGGCGAGTGGCATAACATCTGGAGCCACGACCCCTGGTGCTCCTGGGGCCACATCTTCGGCCGCATGCGTGGCTGGGATCAGGTCTGGAAGGGCTCCGTAACCTCCTACGACAACATGGCCATGCAGAACTCCCTGAATGTCCAGAAGTTCTACCCGGAGATCGGCGGTCTGGACCCCAGACCCCTTATGGAGGCCTCCGTCCACACCCTGTTCACGGACATCATTGAGGTGGCCGACGATGGAAAGAGCGCAAGAGGCTCCTTTATCACCCCGGGCGTGATCTTCTGCCGGCTCAACCGCCATCAGTATCCCTACTGCAACGTGCTCTGGGAGCGTTACGGCTCCGACTTCGTGCTGGAGAAGGGCAAGTGGGTCTACCTCCACGAGCAGGTTTGCCCGGACATCATGGGCAAGCTGGATATGACAAACTTCGCCCACGACGACTACGAGCGGCTCACTGCCCCGGAGGAAAAGGGCATTGGCCCCGTGACCCTTGGGGAGGACCCGGATGTCACTGATCCCGGCCCCCTGCACCTGCCCTATTCGGTTATCATGCCGCCTCAGAATACGGTGCCCTGGCCGGAGCCCTATGAGACTCTGGACAACGATCACAGCTACACCCCTGTCAAGACCTTTGCGGAACTGCAGGCAGAATAACTCAATCGGGAGCGTTGCAAATACAATGCAACGCTCCCAAACGCATTTTATTCGTCCCCGGGGCCGTTTTCACCCGGCTGCCGGTCACGAAAACAGGGGATTGCATTTTTCATAGGAATGCAGTATGATAAGGCCGAAACAATCTTTGAAACGCCTTTGCCGGGGATGGCTTTGGCAAGCAATGAGAAAGGAGGATTCTCATGGATCTGAATGAAACCATTTGCTTCTGCGGCGGTGTAACCGCTGGTGAGATCAAGGAGGCCGTGGAAAATGGCGCTCTGACTGTGGAGGCTGTCGGTGAGGCAACCGGTGCCGGTACCCACTGCGGCGGCTGTCAGGATCGCATTGCAGAGCTGATTGAGGCGTTCAAGTAACAGATCGCTCCGGGCTTTGACATGTTTCTCAAATCTGACGGATACGAATGCATGCAAAAAGCAGCGGCCTTCTGTCGCTGCTTTTTGTAAACCTCGCTGGTGAAGGCAGAAAGGTGTATGGAATATGCAAGTTACGAAAGACATTTTTTATGTCGGTGTAAATGACCACAGCATTGACCTCTTTGAGGGGCAGTATGCTGTTCCCGGAGGAATGGCATACAATTCCTATGTGATCGTGGATGAAAAAATTGCGGTAATGGACACCGTGGATCAGGGCTTTACGGATCAGTGGCTGGGAAATCTGGCCGCCGTGCTGGGAGATCGCCAGCCGGATTATCTGGTGGTCCATCACATGGAGCCGGATCACTCCGCAAACATCGTGGAGTTCCTGAAGGTCTATCCCCAAGCGGTTTTGGTGTCCTCCTCCAAGGCGTTTACCATGATGAACGGCTATTTTGGTTCAGATTTCCCGGACAGACGGGTTGTGATCGGCAACGGCGACACCCTTTGTCTGGGCGCCCACACTCTGACCTTTGTTGCCGCGCCTATGGTTCACTGGCCTGAGGTTATGATGTCCTATGACAGCACGGATCAGGTGCTGTTCTCCGCCGATGGCTTCGGAAAGTTTGGCGCGCTGGACGTGGATGAGCCATGGCTTGATGAGGCCAGACGCTACTACATTGGCATTGTCGGGAAGTACGGTGCACAGGTTCAGGCGCTGCTGAAAAAGGTGGCTTCCTACCCCATTTCGGCCATTTGTCCCCTCCACGGTCCTGTGCTGAAGGATGATCTGGGCGCGTATTTGCAGGCCTATCAGACCTGGTCGGCCTATGAACCGGAGGAGTCCGGGGTGGTGATTGCCTACACCTCCGTTTACGGGCACACAGAGGAGGCAGTCATGCTGATGGAGAAAGCCCTGAAGGAGCAGGGCTGTGACAGTGTCCATATCTACGATCTGGCCCGCTGCGATCTCAGCGAGGCAGTGGCAGCGGCATTCCGCTATGATCGGATTGTATTGGCTACCACAACCTATAACGGCGATATGTTCCCCTTTATGAAGTCCTATATTCAGCATTTGACGGAGCGGAACTTCAAAAACCGTACCGTTGGCTTCGTGGAAAATGGCTCCTGGGCGCCTCTGGCGGCAAAGCATATGAAGGCGATGCTGGAGGGCTGTAAAAATCTCGTGCTGTGTGAGGCAGAGGTTCGCATTTTGGGCGCGCTGAACGAAGAAAGCAGGACGCAGGTCCAGACGCTGGCAGCTGAGCTTTGCCGGTAAAATCGGGTCTGGGTTCATACATAAGCTTAAAGAATACGCTTCCCCGCCAGGGACCGGCAAGCTCTCGCCGGGTCCGGTTGGGAAGCGTTTTTCGGAGCTGCCGGTTGACACATCTCCGGGCTATGCTCTATAATTTAGCTATCTAAAAATGAAAACAGAACGAATCTGATAGACTCGGTCATGGGTCTGACCTCTGAGGATTTTACCCTTTGCTACATTACGCTGACCATCGCCCCGCCGGAGGGAACTGTCCTCACTGCGGATATGGAGAACTGCGGCTTTATGGAAGCCTTCCTTCAGCCGGAGGATGCATCCATTCCCACAAGCGGCGGCGGCACTGAAACTGCCATAGACAACGGTGACGGCACCTACAGCGCCATGCTCATGTGGCAGTTCCACGGAGCCGATCTCAGAAATGTTCCCATGAAACTGGAGCTTGGTGGCTTTGGCAACGTGTCAAAGGAGGTTGCCGGTGATCTGTACAGCGGAAATCGGGAGATTGAGATTCCGGGAAGCTGGGTGTTCCATTTTGACAATCTTCCCCTGGAGGAGACAGTCAGCCTCAGCTTTGATTCCGCACTGTTTGCGGATGAAAAGATTCATCCGACGAAGATAGAACTGTCTTCCTTCGGAGCCATTGTCACCTATACCTCGGAAGCCACAGATGTGGTGGAAGCATTGGGGCTGATGATGACCGAGAAGTATCCTGAGTTGGAGGTGGACTGGGGTTCCATGGATTTGGAAATCCTGAATCTTCTCTGCGCAGAGGGCTCTGCCTTTACAGATGCCCAGCAGGAGGATATTGAGGCATTTCTGGCGGATTTTGGCGGCATTCACAGCGAGGCATTGAGCGCACAGCTTACGGATTACCGGCTGCTGTATCAGGACGGAAGCGTCTGCAAAACAGGTTCAGAATATCCCGATTGGGCAGGCGTTCGGGATATCGGCGAGAGTATTGCCCTGATCTGCTTTGACGCGCCGGTGGATCTGGGCAAACTCGCATCCTTTGAAATTGGTTCGGTTCAGGTCCCGATTCAGGTTTCCGAACAATCCGCAGGGACCAACTAAAATCGTCCCGGAAGGGACGGCTCAAATGCTTTTGGGAGCGTTGCATTGTATTATGCAGCGCTCCCATGTATTTTTGGCATCTTATTTTGGCTTGAAACAGCCCCTGCTTTTCCCGGTCAGAAGCCATTCACAATGAGCCGCTTGCTCACCACCATAGCTGTCAGCTTTGTCTTGGAGGGATAGCCGGTTTTGGAGAGCATGCTGCTGATGTGCTTTTTCAGAGGTTCCTTAGAATATGGTAGACTTGGACTCTGTATAGTCCATATACGCCTGCCGTACCGGTTTTACGCCTCGCTGCCGAATCGGGATGATCTCTCCGTTGGAAAGGAGAATCTGCTTTCCGATCTGCTTGATATGATCCATATTCACCAGAAAGCTCTGGTGACAGCGAAGGAAGCGCCGGTCCCCAAGCTCCTCCTGTATGGTATTTAAGGTCTTATAGACGGTATAGGCCCCGCCGGCTTCGGCGTGAAGAATACACTTGGAATTACAGCTCTCCACATACAGGATCTCATGGTAGACAACCCTTGTCACCGTAGTTCTCTGCCGGATCTGATAGGTGCTGGGGCTGATGTTCCGCGTGATCCGGTCCATAACCATCTTGAACTTTCCGTAGTCGAAGGGCTTGAGCAAATATCCGCTGGCATCCACATCGTAGCTCTCGATGGCAAAGTCGGGCGAAGCGGTGGAAAAGACGATTTCACCTTGATAACCTGCATCCCGCAGCTTTCGGGCAATTTCGTTTCCCATGGCATCCTCCATATAGATATCCAGAAACACAACATCAAAATACGCCTTATCCTCCACATCGAAGAGAAGGTTTCTTCCGGATTTGTATGGCACGGATTCAAAAGGGATAGATCGCTCCGAGGCGTAACGGTTCAGGAAATGCTCCACAATATTCCGGTCAATTTCGTTATCTTCACAGACAGCGATGCGCATTGG
>JAQXMD010000035.1 GCA_029012465.1 Oscillospiraceae bacterium
CTGGAACGCTGGGGCGCTCCAGCGGAATGTGCAAGGATTTTGGGCGGTTTTACCCGAAATCCTTGCACTTGAACAAAGCCAATTGGCCTTGCAAGCCTTGGCTTTCAAGGCTTGCAGCTTTGTTCATTATGCATTATAATAATAACACAATCATTCTGTTCCCATGAACGATTTATTATTATTTGGTTAGGAGTGGATCATATGACAGCAATGGAAAAGTATGAGCTCTGGTGCAGAGAGGTTCCTGCGGATTCGCCTGTTGGTCAGGAGCTTACGGCCCTGAAAGGGGACAGTGCAGAGATTCAGGCCCGGTTCGGCGGGGATCTCAGTTTCGGAACCGCCGGCCTCCGGGGCGTTATGGGCGCCGGTACGGACCGGATGAATGTGTATACGGTCCGCCGTGCGGCGCTGGCCTATGGTCAGTATATCAAGGCTGCGCCCCTTCCGGACACCTGTGTCATTGCTTATGACACCAGAAACAACGGCCTGCTGTTCTCTCAGACCTGCGCCGTGGCTCTGGCGGAGGAGGGGATTCAGGTCTACCTGTTCCGAGAGCCTACGCCCACGCCGGTGCTGTCCTTTGCTGTCCGCCATCTGAGCACCGGTGGCGGTGTGGTCATGACCGCCAGCCATAATCCCGCCCCCTATAACGGCATGAAGTGCTATGGCAATGACGGCTGCCAGCAGACCGATGAACCTGCCGCCGAGGTTTACGCGCGCATTCAGAAGCTGCCGATGATCTCTCATGGGGAAAAGTCTTTTGAGGACTATGTGGCCGAAGGCAGAATCCAGCTGATCTGGGATGAGGTCTACGACGCCTACTATGAGGCCGTTCTGGGAGAGATGCTCTGCAAGGATCTGATCCCTGTTTCCGGCTTGAAGATTCTGTATACACCCCTCCACGGCACCGGCCTTGTGCCTGTTACCACCCTGTTTGACCGGCTGGGGGTTGACTACGATGTGGTTACTGCGCAGGCTACCCCTGACGGGGATTTTCCCACCTGTCCCTATCCTAATCCCGAGACGGAGCCTGCCTTTGACGAGGCGAAAAAGGTCATTGCGGAGGGCGGCAAGTACGATTTGATCGTTGCCACGGACCCTGATGCGGACCGTGTGGCTGTGGCGGTTCCCATGGCTGACGGTTCCATCCAGCGCCTTTCCGGCAATGAGCTGGGCTGTATGCTGCTGGAGTTCATTCTCAACAACCGGACCCGTCAGGGAACCCTGCCCGCAAACAGCAAGTGCATTAAGAGTATTGTCACCACGCCCATGGTACTGAATGTGGCAAAGAAATACGGCTGTGAGAACATCGACGTGCTCACGGGCTTTAAGTACATTGGCAGTACCATTCTGGGCCTTGAACAGCAGGGGAGAGAGAACGAAGTGGTCTTTGCCTTTGAGGAAAGCTGCGGCTTCCTGAAGGGCACTTATGCAAGAGACAAGGACGCTCAGGTGGCCTGTGTGCTGGTCTGCGCTCTGGCGGCTGCCTGCAAGCTGGACGGGCTGACGGTGGCTGACAAGCTCCGGCTCCTGTATCAGAACTATGGCTTCTACAAGACCCGGGTGGTCTCCGTGGAGCTGGACGGAGAGAAGGGCAAGAAGCTCTGCGCGGAGTTCATTGATTCCCTGCGGGCAAATACTCCCGCTGACATTGCCGGTATGGCTGTTGGCTCTGTGGCGGATTATAAGCTTGGAATCGAGAAGGACTTGACCACAGGCGAAGAAAAGAAGCTGGACTTCCCTTCCTCCAATGTGCTGTCCTTCCAGGTTGGGGCTTCCAGCCGGGTGATCCTCCGGCCCTCCGGCACCGAGCCGAAGCTGAAGATTTACTACTTCGCTGCCCATGAGGAGGAGGAAAGGGCTCTGGAGATTCTGTCCGGGCTTGTCAGCGCCATGAACAGAAAAATGCAGGATTTTGGAATTTCCTGCTGAGAGATCTGGAAAACCCTTGACAACCCCGGGGGAATCCGGTAGAATAGTTTAAATACAAAACGCAAACGGCAATGAGGAAGAGGAGTAAAGCCTCCCATCCCTTCAGAGAGCAGGCGGTTGGTGCAAGTCCTGCGGGAAAACGCTTGAAGGTCGCTTCTGAGCTGCGTTTCTGAATGCTGTAGGAAACGCCGGGTGCTCCCGTTACAGAGACATGAGTGCGGCAAGAGTGCCGAATTCAGGTGGTACCACGGAATTATTTCGCCCTGAACATATATATATATATGTTCAGGGCTTTTTGTCTGCGGCGGCTGACCGCCTATTTCCGCCAGAAATTCGTTTGTGAAGCCTTGAAATACACCATGTATTCCTGCAGCTTCACACCTTTTTCTGACGAAAATATTCTGGCCATCCGCTCTTGCCAAATTATGTAGTAAAGTGATTTAATTTAGGAGATGATATTGTTGAAAGAGTTACCAAAGATTTATGACCCCAAACAGGTGGAATCCAGCATCTATGAGATGTGGCAGAAGGGCGGCTATTTCCACACGGAGCGTGATCCGGAGAAGAAGCCCTTTACCATTGTGATGCCGCCCCCCAATGTCACCGGTCAGCTGCACATGGGTCATGCCATGGACTGCACCGTGCAGGACATTCTCATTCGCTTCAAGCGTATGCAGGGCTATGCCGCCCTGTGGCTGCCCGGCTATGACCATGCGGGCATCGCCACCCAGATTAAGGTGGAGGAGGAGCTGCGCAAGGAGGGCCTGACCCGCCATGACCTTGGCCGGGAAAAATTCCTTGACCGGGTTTGGCAGTGGAAGGAGCAGTACGGCGGCAGAATCGTGGAACAGCAGAAGACCCTTGGCTCCTCCTGTGACTGGGACCGTCACCGGTTCACCATGGACGAGGGCTGCTCCAAGGCCGTTCGTGAGGTTTTTGTGCGCCTGTATGAAAAGGGCTATATCTACAAGGGCAGCCGGATCATCAACTGGTGTCCCCACTGTATGACCGCTCTGTCTGACGCGGAGGTGGAGTATTCCGAAAAGCCCGGCAGCCTGTGGCACCTGCGTTACCCCATCAAGGGGGAGGAGGGCAAGTATCTGATCGTTGCCACCACCCGTCCTGAGACCATGATGGGCGACACCGGCGTTGCGGTGAACCCGGGTGACGAGCGGTATAAGGACCTGATTGGAAAGACCTGCATCCTGCCCATTATGAACCGTGAAATTCCCATCGTTGCCGACGACTATGTGGAAATGGACTTCGGCACCGGCTGCGTGAAGATGACCCCCGCCCACGACCCCAACGACTTTGAGGTGGGTCAGCGACACAATCTGGAGATCATTCGTGTCATTGGCGACGACGGTAAGATCAACGAGCAGGGTGGCCCCTACAAGGGCATGGATCGCTATGAGTGCCGGAAGGCTGTTATCGCCGATCTGGAGGCCCAGGGCTATCTGGAGAAGGTGGAGGACTACACCCACAACGTTTCCACCTGCTACCGCTGCCATAACGATGTGGAGCCTCTGATCTCTGCCCAGTGGTTCGTGAAGATGGAGCCTCTGGCAAAGGAGGCCATCCGCGTGGTGGAGGAGGGCGAGACCAAATTCGTGCCCGATCGTTTCTCCAAGACCTATCTCAACTGGATGGAGAATGTCCATGACTGGTGTATCTCCCGTCAGCTCTGGTGGGGTCATCAGATTCCCGCATGGAAGTGCGACGACTGCGGTGAGTACACCGTTTCCAGAGAGGATCCCACCCATTGCTGCCATTGCGGCAGTGAGCACATCACCCGGGAGGAGGATGTGCTGGATACCTGGTTCTCCTCGGCGCTGTGGCCCTTTGAGACCCTGGGCTGGCCGGATCAGACTGAGGATCTTGACTATTTCTATCCCACGGATGTGCTTGTCACCGGCTATGATATCATTTTCTTCTGGGTTGCCAGAATGATCTTCTCCGGCTGTGAGCAGATGAAGAAAACGCCCTTCCACACGGTCTTTATCCATGGCCTTGTCCGGGATGACAAGGGCAGAAAGATGAGCAAATCTCTGGGCAACGGCATTGATCCGCTGGAGATGGTGGAGAAGTACGGCGCGGACGCTCTGCGTCTGAATATGATCTCCGGCAACAGCCCCGGAAACGACATGCGCTTCTATGTGGAGCGCTGCGAGGCCATGCGGAACTTCGCCAATAAGATCTGGAACGCCAGCCGTTATGTGATGATGAACCTGACCATCGACAAAAACGAGCTGCCCGACCTCCAGAAGCTGGAGCAGGAGGACAAGTGGATTCTCTCCAAGCTGAACGCTCTGATCTCAGAGGTCACGGAGAACATGGACCGGTATGAGCTTGGTATTGCCGTGCAGAAAATCTATGATTTCATCTGGGATTCCTACTGCGACTGGTATATCGAGCTGACCAAGTCCCGCCTGTACGCCGACAATGAGGAGAGCAAGATCACCGCACAGCAGGTTCTGGTTTACGTTCTGGATCAGTTCCTGAAGCTGCTGCACCCCTTCATGCCCTTCATCACCGAGGAAATCTGGCAGGCCATCCCCCATGAGGGCGAGAGTATCATGATCTCCCAGTGGCCCACTGCTTCCGAGGAACTGAACTTCCCCGCAGAGGAAGCCGCCATGGAGAGCATTATGGCTGCCATCCGGGCTGTCCGAAATCGCCGTGCAGAGATGAATGTTCCCCCCAGCAAGAAGTCCACCCTCTATATCATCACCGAGAAGGAGAGCGTCTTTAAGCAGGGCGAGGCCTTCATCATGAAGCTGGCTTACTCCGACAATCTGGTGGTTCGCACAGAGGCGCCTGCCGGTGCTGATGACATGGTTGCCTGTGTCACAGCCGATGCTAAGATGTATATGCCCATGGATCAGCTGGTGGACATTGAGAAGGAGCTCCAGCGCATTGACAAGGAGCTTGGCAAGCAGCAGAAGGCTCTGGAGGGCATCGAGAAGAAGCTTTCCAACCCAGGATTCCTCAGCAAGGCTCCCGAGGCCGTTGTGAACGGGGAAAAGGAGAAGGCTGAAAAGCTCCGGGCACTGATTGCCCAGCTGGAAGAGAGCAAGCAGCGTCTCCAGAAGTAAAAAATTGGGGCTGCTGCAAAAAGCAACAGCCCCAGTGAAATTCGGCCTTTGGCCGAGTGAAATACGCCCGCGGCGTGTGAAATCCGGCTTGAAGCCGGGTGAAATCGCCCCTGCCGGGGCGGATTATGTGTCCCTGCGGGACAGATGAAACGCTTTTGGGTGCGTTGCAATGCATTTTGCAACGCGCCCGTTTTGAACCATTTTCGAGGAAGGGCAGATCAACAATGACCTATGAAGCATGCCTTGAAAAAATACACCTGCGCAAAACCTTTTCCACCGGTGGGCCCACGCTGGAGCGCATCCGGCGGCTGATGGAACGGCTGGGAAATCCCCAAAACCGCTTTCAGGTGGTCCATGTGGCGGGCACCAACGGAAAGGGGAGCACCTGCGCCATGCTGGACGCAGCCCTTCGGGGGGCCGGAAAGCGGACTGGCCTGTTTACATCCCCATATCTTGTGGACTTCCGGGAACGAATCCGAATTGACGGACAGATGATCGGAAAGGAACAGCTTGTTTCCTGCTTTGAGACGGTGATGGAGCAGGAAAGGGCATTAGAGGAAGCGGGCCTTGAGCCGGTCAACGAGTTTGAACTGGTGACAGCCATAGGCTTTGTGGCCTTTGCCCGGGCTAGAGTGGAGTATGTGGTGCTGGAGGTGGGCCTTGGGGGACGGACTGACCCCACAAATCTGGTGGAAAAGCCCGCCTGCTGCTGTATTATGCCCATTTCTCTGGATCATACGGCGATTCTAGGAAACACCATCCGGGAGATTGCGGTGGAAAAGGCCGGAATCATCAAGCCTCGGTGTCCTGTGGTTGTGGCAAGGCAGACCGGTGAGGCCATGGAGGTGTTCCGGAAAGCTGCCGGGGACAAACAGGCTCCGCTCATAGAGGTGCGGCCTGTGGAGCCGATCACCCAGTCCTGCAGCGGCTCCCGGTTCCGGTATGGGGGAGAGGAGCTACAAATTCCTCTGCTGGGGGCTTATCAGATGGACAATGCCGCGGTGGTCTGGGAAGCGGCGAAGGTGTTGGGCTTATCTGCCGATACGGTAAAGGCGGCCCTGAAAACCGTGGTCTGGTCGGGCAGATTGCAGCTGTTTCCGGGGAAGCCCCAGATCCTTGTGGATGCGGGACATAACCTTGCGGGAATTTCCTCGGTGTGCGATACGCTGGACCGGCTGTTCCCCGGAAAAACCATCACCGCTGTGATGGCTATGATGCGGGACAAGGATTACGCAGCCTGCATTCCCATGATTGCCCGCCGGTGCAAAACTCTCATCGGCACCTGTGTCCCTCTGCCCCGGGCGTTGGAGCCGGAGGCGGTGGCGGAATGCGCATCCCGATACTGCAAGACTGCCTTTGCGCCCACCTTCGCGGAGGCTATGGACTTGGCAAGGGAGACAGACTGCGATCTGATCCTTGTCTGCGGTTCTGTTTACGGAGCCGGTGCAGTGCTGGAGCTGCTGGGAAATAAATAACGCGCACCGATTTTGGGCGTCGTTCATAAGACGGATAAAGGCGTGACGATGGTAGTCACGCCTTTTGTCTATAGAAGCGCACAGAGCGCGCATATGATGTTCCACTGAATAAATGCGCACTTGTATCTGCTTGATAAACTGGAAGTTGACGGGGCGGCCGCCTTGCCTCTCCCTCTGGGAGAGCCGGGGCACTGCCGACAAGCGCGTCATCTTCCGATTTCAGGTCTCTTCGGCTCCATATTAGCACATATCAGGATATGATACAAGGACAGCAACAGCAGAACAAGTCCGCTGTTGCTGAATACTTTCTTACTTTGACGACAAGCCGGAGCTGTTTGCCTCTGGCATATTACTTCCATATGGGATGTAAAAATATTACAGAGAGAAATCCCGTTTGTCGTATTTCTCAAAATCCGGCAGCTTCGGTTTTGGGGGTGTGCGCCGAAGGGGATCATATCGAAAACGACGGCAGTGGGCGGTTTCCTCCCGGATGCCCTTTCTGCGGCAGATCACCGTACCCGGCTCTGCGGAAGAACCGTGAGCGCAATAGGCGCAGCGGGGTTCAATATTTTTGCGGAACAGCATGATAGTTGCCTCCTGTCTCATTTCAACGGGAAGATTATACATGCTTTTTCTCCGAATTTCCAGAGTTTTTTCTGAGAAATACAGCAGAAATGACAGTCATCAGAAGCCAGCATACCGCTGCGGCACACAGAGACGTAAAAAGCGCGGTGGGGAACTGCAGCCGGGCCAGTGTTGTGACCTCAGACGCAAGATACGCTGATACCGGAGCGTCCCACCCAAGGAGCTTTGAAAGGATCAAAATGATTCCGCCGGAGAGAATTCCGTGGAGCAGCTTCCCGAAAAAATAGGTTTTTGTGGAAAGGCCGCTGGAGCCGATAAAGCTCAGTACCTGGCAGTGGACGGACAGACCTGCCCAGCCCAGGATAAAGGCTGCCATGCACATGCGGCTGCCCAGGTTCGAGGCTGCGTCCCGCAGGCTCCAGACTCCGGAGGTCATTTCGATGATGCCGGACAGCAGAGCCTCAATCAGCTCCGTGGAAACGCCATGATCCCGGAGCAGATAGGCCAGACTCCCCGCAAGGGCTTTGAGGATTCCCGATAGAAACAGCAGACGGATCACCACGGTGAAAAAGATAACAAAGGCGCAGATGTTCAGGGTGGCGGAAAAGGCGGATTTCACGGCCTCTGGAAAGGCTTCATAGAAGGAAACCGGCTTGCTGTGGGTTTGGACGGCACTTCGGAGGGCAACACCGTGATAGCCGTGGTTTCGGAACAGAATTCCAACCAGAATGGAGGCTGCCACATGGGCGCCGTACAGCCACAGCCCCACCTTACTGCTGGAAAACACCCCTGCGCCTACTACGCCCAGAATAAAGGCGGGGCCGGAATTGTTGCAGAAGCTGAGCATCCGTTCCGCCTCCTCTTTGGAGCATTGACCGGATTCATACAGCCCAATTGCGGTTCTGGCTCCCACCGGATATCCGCCCACAATGCCCAGAAGATAGGCCCCGGAGCAGCATCCGCTGAGGTGAAACAGGGGCTGCATGAGTTTTCCCAGCAGGTGGTTGAGGCTTGACAGCAGATTCAGCCGGATACAGAGGGTGGAAAGGACGAAAAAAGGAAACAGAGATGGAAGAATCACGTTCATGGACAGCTCAACGCCGCTTCTGGCTGCCGCTACGGACTCGGTGGGATGGAGCACCAGCGCAAGGAGCATGCAAAAGATTCCCAGAAAGAAGCAGCTGTCCCGGAATCGGGCTTTGGAGAGATATCGGCTCATGACAATCACCTCGGAAAAAGATATGCGCCTGAGACATGAAAATTGCCTCCCACACATAGGCTGAATGGAGGTGAGGGAAGCATGGCATATCATCCGAAACAGCAGCTGTACCGGGTCGGAGGCGCTTGGCCTGCCCACGGAGGTCATGGGGGCCACACTGATGGAGCTGACCGGAGACAGGCAGCTTCTGCTCCATGGAAAGAAGGGCATCCGAAGCTACAGCGATACCCAGATCGTTGTGGAGCTGCGGGAGTGTGCGGTGGAGATCAGCGGAAGAAGCCTGAAGATCGTGATGATGACGGGGCAGGAGTTGCTCCTGCGGGGTACCATTGACTGCGTCAGGTTTTTGCGATGATCGGGAATAACCTGAAAGGACTGTGGGGAAACGTCCGTCTGGAAATCACCGGAGCCTGTCCGGAGGACTGTCTGAGCAAACTGGCCGCAATGGGTGTTGCGTTTCGGGATTATCAGAAACAGGACGAGCTGACAGCACGGGTGGAAATCCCCCTTTATGCCCTTTCCATGGCGGAAAGAGCTGCAAAGCGGAGCCAGTGCACGCTGGAGGTTCTGGAGGAATGGGGCATCCGCCCCTTTTTCAGAAGGGTGGGAAAACGAAGCCTGTTCCTGATTTGGATGGGCCTTCTGACGGCGCTGCCCTTCTGGCTTCAGGGGCGTATCTGGTTTCTGGAGGTGCAGGGAAATGAGGAGGTATCTCAGGAGGAGATTTTGCAGGAGCTGGAGGCCTGCGGAGTGGGATTCTTTACGTCTCAGGGGTCTGTTGACCCGGTTGTGGTGCGAAATGAAATGCTCTCCCGGATGCCGGAGCTTGGCTGGTTGACGGTGAATTTTCAGGGACCGGTGGCGGAAGTGGTGGTGCGGGAGCGGCTGGAGCAGCAGAAGCGCACCCGGACCCTTTCTCCGGCCAGTATTACGGCGAAGCAGGATGGGATCGTTACAGAGGTGACGGCCCTGTCCGGTTCGCCTCAGGTGGCTCCGGGGGATGTTGTGACAAAGGGACAGGTGCTGATCTCAGGGGTGGATACGTTGGACAGAACGGTGCTGCTCACAAGGGCTTCCGGGGAGGTTTTCGCCAGAACATGGACAAACATCGAGGCGATTTTGCCGGATAACCGGCAGGATAAGGCCTATACCGGCCGGGAATGCACCGGATTGTCGCTTACTTTTGGGAAAAACACGATAAATTTCTATAAAACCAGTGGAATTTCCTATAGGGATTATGATAAAATAACAGGAAGAAAACAACTGACACTTCCGGGAGGCTACAAGCTGCCTCTGTGGGTAACTGTAACCCGCTTTCGGGAGCTGGAGCCGGTTCCGGCGGCGACGGATGAGACTGCCGCCGAAGCGCTGCTGACTGCTGCCATCCATCATCAGCGGATGCTGAGCATGCATGCGGGGCAGATTTTAAGCAGCCGTTTGGCGCTGACGGAGGAGACTGGCCTTTGGCGCTGCACCGGAATTCTGGAATGTCAGGAAGAGATCGGCACAGTGGTCGAAATAACAGATTGAGGTTTTATGTATGGCAGAGCAAATCATTCAGGCGGAGCGTATGGAACAGCTGATCAACGTATTCGGTTCTCTGGACGAGAACATCCGGCTCATTGAGCAGGAGTTCGGCGTGGTGATTGTGAATCGGGATACGGAGCTGAAGGTCAGCGGTGAGGAAGAGAATGCAGCCGCTGCGGCGAAGGTGCTCGATGGACTGCTTCAGCTGGCAGCGAAGGGCGAAACCGTAGGGGAGCAGAACGTCCGCTATGTGATCGGCCTTGTGCGTCAGGGGCAGGAGCAGAAAATCGCCGAGCTCACCAAGGACGTGATCTGCATTACTGCCAAGGGAAAGCCCATCAAGGCAAAGACCATCGGTCAGCAGCAGTATATGAAGGCCATTGCTAATAACACCATTACCCTTGGTGTTGGCCCGGCAGGCACCGGAAAGACCTATCTGGCGGTGGCGGCGGCAGTGGCGGCCTTCCGGGAGCGGCAGGTGAATCGGATCATTCTGACCCGCCCCGCAGTGGAGGCAGGGGAACGGCTGGGCTTCCTGCCCGGCGACATGCAGAACAAGGTGGACCCCTATCTGCGGCCCCTGTATGACGCCCTCTTTGAAATGCTGGGCACCGAGAGCTATAACAAGTATCTGGAGAAGGGAAATATTGAGGTGGCGCCCCTGGCCTACATGCGCGGCCGAACCCTGGATGACAGCTTTATCATTCTCGATGAGGCCCAGAACACCACCCGGGAGCAGATGAAGATGTTCCTGACCCGACTGGGCTTCGGCTCCAAGATCGTCATTACCGGCGACGTGACCCAGATCGACCTGCCCTCGGACAAGGTCAGCGGTCTGAAGGATGCGGTGCGCATTCTGGAGGGAGTCGAGGACATTGCCATCTGCCGTCTCACCAGTCAGGACGTGGTCCGCCATGTGCTGGTTCAGCGGATCATCAACGCCTATGAAAAGGCTGAGGAAAAGCGGGAGAAGATGCCTCCTGCCAAAACATATAGAAGGACGTATAAGAAATGATAAAGCACCGTATTTCCGTTCATTCTGAGATTCCCCATGTGAACACCCCTGCCATGACAGCCCACATCAAGCGCTGCATCAAGGGCGCCCTCCGGGAGGAGGGAATCTCTGTTCCCTGCGAGATCAATGTGATGATTACCGACAATGCCGGAATTCGGGAGATCAACCGGGATTTCCGGAATGTGGACCGGGAGACGGACGTGCTCTCCTTCCCCATGTTTGCCTTTGTGCCCGGAGAATTCCCGGAGGACGTTTCGGAGCTGCTGGACCCCGGCGACACGGTTTTGCCCCTCGGGGATATGGCCCTGTCGGTGGAGAAAATTCGTGCTCAGGCTGCGGAGTTCGGCCACAGCGAGGAGCGGGAGATCGGCTATCTGACGGTACATTCTGTGCTCCATCTGCTGGGCTATGACCATGTGGATGAGGGGGACATGAAAAAACAGATGCGGGGAAGGGAAGAGGCCATTATGGAAGCCCTGAACATTCCCAGATGAGAAGTTTGCTGGATGCCATCGGGCATCTTTTCCGGAGCTTTGGCTATGCGGGACGGGGCATTGCGCAAGCCGTTCAGTCTCAGATGAATCTGCGGGTCCATCTGGTGGCGCTGGTAACGGTGGGGATCGTCGGTTTTGCTCTGCGGCTCAAGGCTGACCACTGGTGCATGGTGCTTCTGTGCTGTATGGCGGTGATCTCTCTGGAGCTGGTGAACACGGCCCTGGAGAAGGCCTGCGATGCGGTGACAAGGGAGAATCATCCCCTGATCGGACAGGCCAAGGACGCCTGTGCCGGGGCGGTGCTGGTCTCTGCTATAGGCTCCGTGGTGATTGCCATGCTGATTCTGTTCGGCGGAGGATATCATCTCCGGCTGATGGAACTCTGGCGGCATTGCGGGTGGATGAAACCGTCTGCGGCTGTGTATATTTTGCTGGCAGGGGCCTTTGTGTTCGGGCCTTACATGAAACAAATGAAGAAAAAGTGAGGATGCTTTTATGAATATTACAAAATCTGCAATGGTGACCATTGCCGGACGGCCCAACGTGGGCAAATCCACCCTGACCAATGCACTGGTGGGGGAGAAGATCGCCATTGTTTCCAACAAGCCCCAGACCACCAGAAACCGCATCTGCGCGGTGGTGAACCGGGATGACACCCAGATCGTCTTTATGGACACTCCCGGCTTCCACAAGGCCAGAAACAAGCTGGGGGACTACATGGACAATGTGGTTCACGAGAGCATTGCGGATGTGGACGCCATTGTGCTGATCGTGGAGCCAATCGCCTCTGTGGGAACTCAGGAGACCATGCTCATTGATCGAATCAAGGCCCAGAAGATTCCCGCCATTCTGGTCATCAACAAAATTGATACGCTGGAGAACAAGGAGGACCTGTTTCCGGTGATTGCCGCCTACAGTGAGGCTTATGAATTTGCCGCCATTGTGCCCATTTCCGCGAAAAATGGCGAAGGCATCGACGAGCTGTTCGCCGAGGTCTGCAAGTACGCCGCTCCCGGCCCCCAGCTGTTCCCGGAGGGCATGGTCACAGATCAGCCCGAGCGGCAGATCATGGCGGAGATCATCCGGGAAAAGCTCCTGTGGTGTCTGGATCGGGAGGTGCCCCATGGCACTGCCGTGGAGATCGATCGGTTCTCAGAGCGCACCGACAGCGGTATCATTGATCTGGAGGCCACCATTTACTGCGAAAAGGCCAGCCACAAGGGGATCATTATTGGCAAGAATGGCGCCATGCTGAAAAAAATCAGCACCATGGCCAGAAACGACTGCGAGCGGTTCATGGGCACCAAGGTCTATCTCCGCTGCTGGGTCAAGGTCAAGGAGAACTGGCGGGACAGCGATTTCCTGATTAAAAACTTCGGCTATCGGGACGAGTAATTCCGAATTCTGGCGGGTATGTTCTCCCCCAGCCGGTACAGACTATTCCTGGAGGAATGGATTATGGATCGTGAAGCACTGTGGAAACTGTTTCAGGAGACCGGCGCGCCGGAATTCTATCTCATGTATCATCGGGAGGAAAGCACCGCCGGGGAATGAGGCGGTGCTACATAGAACGTTATGTTTTACACCACAAAGGGTCTGATTCTCCGGGAGGTGCAATATAAGGACAATGACAAGCTTCTGTCGGTGCTGACCGAGGAGCTGGGCCTGATCACTGCCAAAGCCCGGGGTGTGAAGAATAAAAATTCCAAGCTTCGCAGCGGCTGTCAGCTCCTCTGCTACAGCGAGCTGACCCTGTTTGAGAAGAACGGCTACTACACCGTCAATGAGGCTGAACCCATAGAGATGTTTGTGGGCCTTCGGACAGACCTGGAGCTGCTCTCTTTGGGAGCCTATTTTGCCCAGCTGCTGGAAACCGTGTCCGCGGAGGACCGGGTAAACCCGGAGCTGCTTTCCCTTGGGCTCAACAGCCTCTATGCACTGGAAACCCTGAAGCTGCCCCAGCATCAGGTGAAGGCGGTGTTTGAGCTGCGGCTTTTGAGCCTTGCGGGCTATGAACCTCAGCTGGATGGCTGCGGCTGCTGCGGGGACTCCGGAGCCAGAAAGCTGTATTTTCAGCAGGGAGTGCTATTCTGCGACAGCTGCCGGATCATGAACGGAACTGGGGAGTGTCAGACCGTCTCCGACGGGGTTCTGGCGGCCATGCAGTACATTCTGCACTGCGGAAAAAAACGACTTTTCTCCTTTACCCTGCCGGAGCAGCAGATGAAAGAGCTTGGGGAGGTCACAGAACGGCTGCTGCTGAACCAGCTGGAGCAGAGCTTTTCCACACTGATATTTTACAAACGATTATTTACGGATTCTTTTTGAGGATAAGAATATGAATGCATTATATGAAAAATCCCTCCATACGCTGGAGCTGGACCGGGTGCTGGAGCTTCTGGCGGGCTGCTGCGTCACCGAGGAGGGAAAAGAACGGGCAAAGGCTCTTCGTCCCACGGATGATGCGGACGATGTGCGTCAGCTTTTGAAGGAAACCACCGATGCCTGCCATATGGTGGAGCTGAAGGGTTCTCCCGGATTCCGGGACGTGAAGAATGTGAAGGCTTCTCTGGAGCGGGCTGACCGGGGCGGAAGTCTCAACACCGTGGAGCTGCTGCGAATCGGCGGCGTGCTCCGGGCCACCAGATCGGTAAAGGCCTACGGCGAGGGAGACGGGGTGGAATCCGGGTGCCTCAGTTCCTATTTCTACGGTCTGATGCCCAACAAATATCTGGAGGAGAAAATCTTCTCGATTATTATCAATGAGGATGAAATTGCCGACAGCGCCAGCAGCGCCCTGTCTGACATTCGCCGGCACATGCGTGTCACCGGCAGTAAGGTCCGGGAAAGTCTCCAGAAGATCATCTCCTCTCCCACCTATTCCAAATTCCTGCGGGAGCCGATCATCACCCTCCGGGGAGACCGGTATGTGGTTCCGGTTCGCAGTGAGTTCAAAAACTCCATTCCCGGCATGGTCCATGATGTGTCCTCCAGCGGCGGCACCTTTTTCATTGAGCCAATGCAGGCGGTTCAGGCCAACAACGAGCTGCGGGAGCTGCTGATTAAGGAGAAAAAGGAGATCGAGCGGATTCTGGCGGAGCTTTCCGCAGAGGTGGCCGCCCATCGGGAGCAGATCAGCGAAAGCTATGATATGCTCATCGCACTGGATCTGATCTTCGGCAAGGCCAGGCTCAGCTATTCCATGAAGGCCATGGAGCCTCAGGTGAATACCGAGGGGAAAATCGTCCTGAATAAGGCAAGGCATCCCCTCATTGATCCCAAAATCGTGGTGCCCATCACCGTCCGTCTGGGAGAAGATTTTGACACCCTGGTCATCACCGGCCCCAACACCGGCGGCAAAACGGTGACGCTGAAAACCATTGGCCTGCTGACCCTGATGGCTGAGTGTGGACTACACATTCCCGCGGCGGATCAGAGCTGCATTTCCACCTTTGAAACGGTTCTGGCGGACATTGGAGACGAGCAAAGCATTGAACAGTCCCTGTCCACCTTCTCCTCCCACATGAAAAACATCACCGAGATCACTGCCTGCTGCGATGATCGGACACTGGTGCTCTTTGACGAGCTGGGCGCCGGTACGGACCCTGCTGAGGGTGCTGCGCTGGCAGTTGCGATCATCGAGTTCTGCCGGAAGCTGGGGGCAAGAATCGCCGCCACCACGCACTACGGAGAGCTGAAGCTCTATGCCATGCGTACCGACCGGGTCATCAACGCCTCCTGTGAGTTTGACGTGGAGACCCTCCGGCCCACCTACCGGCTGCTCATTGGCATTCCCGGTAAATCCAACGCCTTTGCCATCTCCCGGCGGCTGGGGCTCAGTGAGCTGATTATTGACGACGCAAGAAGTCTGGTCAGTGAAAACGATGTGAATTTTGAGGATGTGCTGTCCCAACTGGAGGCCCAGCGGCAGGCTATGGAGCAGGCAAGAATCGAGGCGGAGCAGCTCCGGCTGCAAATGGAGAAGTCCCGAAGGCAGTCTGAGGAATACGCGCTGGAGATCAAAAAGGAGCGGGACAAGGCGGTTGCCAAGGCCCGGAAGGAGGCCCAGACCATCATTGATGATGCCCGCCGCAGTGTCAACATTGCCATGGATGAAATCAAGCAGATGAAAAAGCAGCTGAAGGATGCAGGGGCAGTGGAGGACTTCAACCAGCGGCAGGCCAAGCTCCGGGGCGAGCTGAATCAGGCAGAGGACAAGCTATCCGGGGGACAGCCCAAGACGGAAAAGAAGGTTTCCGCAAGACCTCCCAGACAGGGGGACACGGTGGAGCTTCTGAAGCTGGGCACCCGGGCCACGGTGTTGCAGGTGAATAAGGACGGCACGCTCCAGATTCAGGCGGGCATCATGAAGCTGAATGTAAAGCCCAGTGAGGTCTACGTTCTTCCGGAGCAGGAGGGCGAGGCGCAGGTGAAAAAGTTCGTGGAGCGCGCCAACCGGGAACTGCGGAATATCGCCGTGTCCAACGAGGTGGACCTCCGGGGCATGAGCGCGGATGAGGCCATCAATGCCCTGGACCTGTATCTGGACAACGCCCTCCGGGCGAAGCTGTCCTCTGTTCGGATCATCCACGGAAAGGGCACCGGCGTTCTCCGGAAGGCAGTTCAGCAGCACCTGAAACGAAATAAGCGGGTGAAGTCCGTGCGGCTGGGCGTTTATGGGGAAGGCGAGGACGGCGTAACAATCGCTGAACTGGACCCATAGTACCCCAGTTCGATTTTGGACAACATGCCGAAATCTTTAAAAAAGCGGGTAAATCAGTTGACGATTATATGAATTTTTGATATGATAATCCAAACAGGCAGTCGTGCCCCATGTAACTCGCAAAAGGAGTGAAAGCATTATGTATACGAAAAATGCTGTAGTAAATAATCAGGTAGGTCTGTTTGCCCGTCCTGCTACTTTCTTCATTCAGAAAGCCAACGAGTACAAGAGTTCTATCTGGGTAGAGGTTGAGGAACGCCGTGTTAATGCCAAGAGTCTTCTGGGCGTACTGTCTCTGGGTATCGTGAAAGGTACCGAGATCACTCTGATTGCAAACGGCGCGGATGAAGAAGAGGCAGTTGAGGCTCTGGCTAAGCTGCTGGCTTCTGATCTCGGCAAGTAATTTTTTGATGCTTTGCCCCATGGCCCGCAGTGGTCATGGGGCATTTTCCATCATGGAGGTGAGGCCCATGGAATGTCTTACGCCGCAGGAATTGAAGGATAAGGTTCTGTCTCTGCCCATGCTGCCGGGCGTCTATCTTATGAAGGACAAAACCGGCACCATCATCTATGTGGGCAAGGCCAAAAAGCTGAAAAACCGTGTGGGGAATTATTTTCAGGATTCTGCCAATCATACGCCAAAAACCCGGATGCTGGTTTCAAAGATCGTCAACTTTGACTATATCGTTGCCGGCTCGGAATTTGAAGCGCTGGTGCTGGAGTGCAGCCTCATCAAGCGGCATCAGCCCAAGTACAACATCCTTTTGAAGGATGACAAGGGCTATCCCTATATTCGGGTGGATCTGAAGGAGGAATACCCGGTTTTCACCATGGTGGGAAAGCGGGGGCAGGATCACGCCCGGTATTTTGGACCCTATGGAGGCCGCTTTGTGACCCAGCAGGCATTGGACACCATCCGATTGACCCTGCATCTTCCGGGATGCAGCAAAAAGTTTCCCCGTGATATCGGGAAGGACAGGCCCTGTCTCAACTATCAGATCGGCAACTGTGACGGCTGGTGCCAGAAGCACATGACCTCCGAGGACTACCGGGAACGGATTCGACAGGGTATCCTCATGCTGGAGGGCCGGGATCAGGAGCTGGCCCGGCAGATGAAGGAGAAAATGGAGGAGGCCTCCGAAAACCTGGACTTTGAGGCCGCCGCAGCCTACCGGGATCGGTATCGTGCCATTGAGGCCCTGTCCCGGAAGCAGCTGGTCTGTTCCGGCGCCATGGCGGATACCGATGTGGTGGGCTATTTCACCGGCACAGCCAAAACGGGCTTCTCGGTGCTCCATTTTGTATCCGGTAATCTCATTGACAAGGATGTGGAGGTGCTGGAAACCCAGGTGGACGAGGACAGCGCCGAAAACCTCTCCGCTCTGGTAAAGCAGTATTATCTTCGCCGGGGGGTTGCGCCAAAGGACATCTATCTGCCCTTTGAAATTGAGGACAGTGATCTGTTTGCCCTTTTGCTCCAGCAGGAATACGGCAAAAAGGTCCGCATCTCCGTTCCCCAGCGGGGGGACAACGTGCGCCTCGTGGAAATGGCCATCCGAAATGCCCGGGAAGAGGCGGAGCGTGTTTCCACGGACTATGAACGGACCAACAAAACACTGGAGCTGCTGGGAACCATGCTGGGGCTCAGTACCCTGCCCAAAAGGCTGGAGGCCTATGATATTTCCAATCTGGGCAGCACGGACATTGTGGCATCCATGACGGTATTCGTGGACGGACAGCCCCTGAAACGGGATTATAAGCATTTCAAACTGAAGGATATGGAGCAGCAGGACGACTACGGCTCCATGCGGCAGATCATCGAACGCCGGTTCCGGCATTTTCTCGATGGGGACAAGGGCTTTGACCAGCGGCCGGATGCCCTTTTGATCGACGGCGGCGTGACCCATGCGGAAACGGTCCGCAGGCAGCTGGATTTCATGGGCTTGAGCATTCCCGTGTTCGGCATGGTGAAGGACGACCGCCACAGAACCCGGGCGCTGGTGACACCCGAGGGAAAAGAGATCGGCATTCAGGGAAATCAAAGCGTGTTTTCTCTGATCGGACGGATTCAGGAGGAGACCCACCGGTTTGCCATCACCTATCAGCGGCAGCTGAGAAGCAAGCATCTGAAGAAATCCTCTCTGGACAATATTCCGGGCGTGGGGGAGAAGCGGAAGCAGCAGCTTCTGAAAAACTTTAAGACCATCAAGGCCATTGGCGGGGCCTCTGTGGAAGAGCTTTCCGCAGTGGTTCCCAGGAATACGGCCATGGCTGTTTACCAATACTATCACAGAGACAAGAATGCGGAGGAACAGACAATATGCGAGTAATTACAGGAACCGCCAGAGGCGCAAAGCTGAAAACACTGGACGGACTTGCCACCAGACCCACCTCCGACCGGGTCAAGGAGGCTGTGTTCAATATCATCCAGTTTGACATTGAGGGGAGAAGAGTGCTGGACCTGTTTGGCGGCAGCGGCCAGATGGCCATTGAGGCTTTGAGCCGGGGGGCCAGCTATGGGGTTCTGGTGGATCAGAGCGGCGAGGCTGTGAAGATCATCCGGGAGAACCTGAAAAAGACGAAATTTGACCAGAAGGCCTCCGTATTCCAGATGGATTATATGCGGTATCTCTCCACCTGCCGGGAAACGTTCGATATTATCTTCCTGGACCCGCCCTATGCAGAAAATTTTCTGGAAAATGCCCTGCAAAAAATATCGGAAATTGACATTTTGTCGGAAGGTGGTATAATAGTTTGCGAGCGGCCTCGGGAAAAGGAAATGCCCGCTACGGTGGGCGATCTGATCTGCTCCAGAGACTATTGTTATGGTAAGACCGCAATCAATCTTTATACAAGGTGATTCCAATGAAAACGGCCATTTATCCCGGAAGCTTTGATCCTATCACACTGGGCCATCTGAACATCATTACCCGCGCTGCGGCGATTTTCGATAAGCTCATTGTATGCGTGGGTTACAATGCAAAGAAAAACCCCATGTTTACCGCGGAGGAGCGGGTGCAGCTGATTCGCAATGCCACAAAGGAGCTTGATAATGTGGAGGTTGTGGCTTCTGATGAGCTGCTGGCGCTGTTTGCGAAAAAGCATGGAGCGTGCACCATTGTAAAGGGACTGCGTGCGGTGTCTGATTTTGAATCTGAATTTACCATGAGTCTCATTAACAAGAAGCTGAACCCTGAGCTCGACACAATGTTCCTGACTGCTGAGGAAAGATTTATGTACCTCAGCTCCAGTGCGGTGAAGGAACTGGGAAGATACGATGTGGATCTTTCGGATTTCCTGCCTGCTGAAGTAATCGACGAATTCAAAGCCAGATTAAATGCAAGGAGATAGTTCACATGGACAACAAGACTATTGATTCCCTGCTGGACAGCATGGTCGCACTGGTAGGCGATGCCCGTGGGTCCCTGTTCGGACAGGACAAATGTATGGTTGACCGGGATCAGCTGCTGTATCTTGTGGATGCGCTGCAAAACCAGATCCCCAAGGAGATCGCACAGGCAAAGGCCATCATTGAGGGCGCCAATGAGATTCGCACCAGCGCCCGGAAGGATGCTGCTGAGACCCGCAAAAATGCCGATAAGATCCTGAAGGATGCCGAAGAGCGGGCCGCAAAGCTCATTGAGGAGACCACCATTGTGACCTTTGCGAAGCGTCGGGAGCAGGAGATTCTGGATGCTGCTGAGGAGCAGCGTTCCATGCTGATTTCCGGTGCGGTGGCCTATGCGGATTCCATTATGGAGGATGCCGAAAAGACCGTTCAGGATGTTTATGACACCCTGAATGTGGGCATGGAGGCTCTGCAGAAGAAGGCCAAGGAGGACAAGGCAGAGTCCATGGCAAAGCTGAAGGAGGCCCGCCGTGCCCTCAAGAATGCCGCCAAGTCTGAACAAAAAGAGAAATAATATTTCAAATGTTCCATACAACCTGTCTGAATTTCCCCCGGACAGGTTGTTTTTTTGAACTTTTTGAAGAAACTTGGATATTTTATGCAAGATGGGGACAAATGTCTTGCAATACAGAAATAAATCTATGTTTTCCACACTTTACATAGGCCGGATGATAGGGTATAATGAAGATGCTACGACGAAAGTTGGCAGAGGGGTGGTGCCCCCTGCACAAACACATTTTACAATGAGGTGATTATGTGATTCAAAAGCCCTTTAATAAGGTCCTTGCGGCCAACCGTGGTGAGATCGCGATCCGTATTTTCCGTGCCTGCTATGATTTGGGACTCCATACCGTTGCCATGTACTCCAATGAGGATATCAACGGTCAGTTCCGTACCCATGCAGACGAAGCATACCTGATCGGCGAGAATAAGAGCCCTGTTGGCGCTTATCTGGATATTCCGGCAATTATTGATCTGGCAAAGCGCCGGGGTGTTGATGCCATTCATCCCGGCTACGGCTTCCTGTCCGAGAATGCCGACTTTGCAAGAGCCTGCGAAGCTGCCGGTATTACCTTCATCGGCCCTCCCAGCGACATTCTTGCCATGATGGGCGACAAGCTCTCTGCAAAGCAGATTGCCATTCAGGCCGGTGTGCCCATCATTCCCGGCTGCACCGAGCCTCTGAAGGATGGAGACGAGGCTCTGGAAAAGGCCGTTTCCTTCGGCTTCCCTGTGATCCTGAAGGCTGCCGCCGGTGGCGGCGGACGCGGTATGCGCCGCTGTAACAGCCCTGAGGAGGTCAAGCCCGCATTTGAGCTGGTCCGCAGCGAGGCTCAGAAGGCCTTCGGCAATGATGACATTTTCATTGAGAAGTTCCTGGTGGAGCCCAAGCACATTGAGGTGCAGATTCTTGCGGACAAGTATGGCAACTGCTATCACATCGGTGAGCGTGACTGCTCCCTCCAGCGCCGCTACCAGAAGGTTGTAGAGTTTGCCCCTGCCTTCTCTGTTCCCGCTGAGGTTCGTGAAAGCATTCTCGCTGACGCTGTGAAGATCGCTAAGAGTGTTGGCTATGTGAACGCCGGTACGCTGGAGTTCCTGGTGGATAAGAGCGGCAACTACTACTTCATCGAGATGAACCCCCGTATTCAGGTGGAGCACACCGTTACGGAGATGGTTACGGGCATTGATCTGGTTCGTGCGCAGATCCTGATTGCGGAAGGCTATCCGCTGTCCACCCCTGAGATCGGTCTTTCCTGCCAGGAGGATGTCCAGATTCGTGGCTATGCCATTCAGTGCCGTGTCACCACCGAGGACCCCACCAACAACTTTGCTCCCGACAACGGCAAAATTACCGCTTACCGTACCGGCGGCGGCTTCGGTGTCCGCCTCGATGGCGGCAACGTCACCACCGGCACCGTCATTTCTCCCTACTACGATTCCCTGATGGTAAAAGTCACCTGCCAGGACAACACCTTTAAGGGTGCCTGCCGTAAGGCCATGCGCGCCATCGGAGAGGTCCGCGTCCGGGGTGTCAAAACCAATATCCCCTTTGTTTCCAACATTCTCAGCCATCCCACCTTCCAGGCGGGCAAATGCCACACCAAGTTTATCGACGATACCCCCGAGCTGTTCGACATCACCGACTCCAAGGATCGTGCAACCCGCGTTCTGAAGTACATTGCCAACATTCAGGTGGCAAACCCCGACGCGGAGCGGAAGCAGTACGATACCCCCAGATTCCCGGTTGGCTCCGGCAATCCCAAGCCCGGCCTGAAGCAGATGCTGGATGAAAAGGGACCCGAGGCTGTGTCCAAGTGGGTCATGGATCAGAAGAAGCTGCTGATTACCGACACCACCATGCGTGACGCCCATCAGTCCCTGCTGTCTACCAGAATGCGTACCCGCGACATGGTCAAGGGCGCTGACGGCACCGCCGACATTCTGGCGGATTGCTTCTCTCTGGAGATGTGGGGCGGCGCAACCTTCGACGTTGCCTACCGTTTCCTCCACGAGTCCCCCTGGGAGCGCCTTGACCTGCTCCGGGAGAAGATTCCCAACGTTCCCTTCCAGATGCTGCTCCGGGGCTCCAACACCGTGGGCTATCAGAACTACCCCGACAACGTTGTCCGTGAATTCGTCAAGCAGAGCGCACTGGGCGGCATTGACGTGTTCCGTGTCTTTGACTCCCTGAACTGGATTCCCGGCATGTCTATCGCCATGGATGAGGTGCTCAATCAGGGTAAGTTCTGCGAGGCAACCATCTGTTACACCGGCGATATCATGGACAAGACCCGTACCCGCTACACCCTTGACTACTATGTGAAGCTGGCCAAGGAACTGGAGAAGCGGGGCGCCCACTCCATCTGTATCAAGGATATGTCCGGCCTGCTGAAGCCCTATGCGGCAAAGCTTCTTGTGAAGGCTCTGAAGGAGGAGGTCGGCATTCCGATTCACCTCCATACCCACGACACCACCGGCAACCAGGTTGCAACCCTGCTGATGGCAGCGGAGGCCGGTGTGGACATTGTGGATACGGCAGTTGCCTCCATGTCCAGCCTGACCTCTCAGCCCTCCATGAATGCTGTTGTAGCAGCCCTTCAGGGCAACGAGCGGGATACCGGTATTCCGCTGGAAGGCATTCAGGAGCTTACCGACTACTGGGCCGATGTGCGTCTCCGGTACGCAAATTTCGATCACGGCCTGAAGACCCCTGTCACCGATATCTACCGCTACGAGATTCCCGGTGGTCAGTACACCAATCTGGAGCCTCAGGTGATCTCTCTGGGCCTTGGCAGCCGGTTTACGGAAGTCAAGGAGATGTACAAGAAGGTCAACGATATGCTGGGTGATCTGGTGAAGGTTACGCCTTCCTCCAAGATGGTTGGCGATCTGGCGATCTTCATGGTTCAGAACGACCTGACCCCGGAGAACATTGTGGAAAAGGGCGAGGCCCTGACCTTCCCGGATTCTGTAGTGGCCTACTTCAAGGGCATGATGGGTCAGCCTCCCTGCGGCTTCCCGGAGGATCTCCAGCGGATCGTCCTCAAGGGCGAGGAGCCCATCACCTGCCGTCCCGGCGAGCTGCTTGAGCCTGTGGATTTTGACAAGGTTCGGGACGAGGTCAAGAACTTCCTGCCCAATCCCACCATGCGTGATGTGATCTCCTACTGTATCTATCCCAAGGTCTGCGAGGAGTACTGGAAGCACTCCAAGGAGTATGGCTATCTGATGCGTATGGGTTCTCATGTATTTTTCAACGGTCTGGCCCTGGGCGAGACCAATAAGATCAACATTGAGGACGGCAAGACTCTGGTCATCAAGTATCTTGGTCTGGGCGATCAGAATGACGATGGCACCCGCAATGTCATCTTCGAGCTCAACGGCAACCGCCGTGAGGTGGCTGTTGTGGATAAGAACGCCGTTGTCACCGGCAAGGTGGTCGTCATGGCCGATCCTCAGGACAAGAGCCATACCGGCGCATCCATCCCCGGACTTGTGACAAAGGTCAACGTGAAGCCCGGAGACACCGTGGAGGAGAATCAGGTTGTGGCTGTCATCGAGGCCATGAAGATGGAAACCTCTGTGGTTGCCCGTATGGCCGGCGTTGTGGACGAGGTCTACGTTACCGAAGGCAGCAATGTGAAGGCTGGCGAGCTGCTGCTGACCATTCGCTGAGTTTGGCAATTTCATCTATGAATCTGGGGCTGTCTCAAACATGAGGCAGCCCCAAAAAATTCATCGGTCGGCACTGTGATCGTGCCGGCCGATGGGCGTTTTTGTGTCCGTTATTCAAACAGGAAGGATGTGTAGTTTTTGAGCATGGCGTTGATATTGGAGGTGTTGGGGATATAGCCATCATAGTTCGTGAAGGTCTTGAAGGTGTATTTTGATGGATTGATTCCTGCAAGCTCCACAGCCTTGCCGTTCTGAATCTTGTAGAAGTGTTCTACTGCGCCGTAGCCGTTGACCCATGAAAAGCTATAGATGAGGTTCTGTCTGGGTACAAATCGTGCCGTACCAAAGTCTCCGAAGCATCCAAGATTTACAGCCTGACCGTTGTAATATGTAATGATTTCTGAAGCGGACACGTGGAAATCACCTTGAGAAATCAGCAGCTCCGGAATGTTGTCACTGTCAATATAGGCAAGGGCAAACCGGTCGTATTTGGTGTTGCGTTCCTTCAGAAGCTCCGCATAGGCCTCCAGCCATGCCTTACTGGTCAGCACAACAGTCTGCTGGGAGTTGGTGACAACGAAGTCCTCGGAGTAGGAGATGCCGTTTACCGCAGCGGAGGCGTTGTAGCTGCCGGGGTAGAGGTAGATGTGCTTGCCGCTGGCAACGGAGTTGGTAACATCGTCGGAGCGGGTGACGGTTGCGGTACCGTTCAGGAGCTTCTTGCTGTCGTCCTCGATGCGGAAATTGGTGCGGTAGACATAGTTTTCACATCGTCCGAAGTCGAAGGTGGTAGCTCCCTTATAGGGGCTGATGAGTTCGTTGACTACTGAAACATGGAATACGAGGGTCATTTCGTCACAGACGGAGACTGCTTTTTCCAGCTCCTTTTTCAGCTCCAGCTTCTCTCCGTTGGGCAAGGTGAAATCTACGGCGCAGCCGGCACTCACTTCCGCGTAGGGCATTGCGGTACCATCCAGACAGAAGCTGCAGGCGTGCTCCCTGCTGGCAGCGCTGTTCTGATAACTGCCGGGGGTCACATCCACATCGGCCAATGCCTCGATTTTGCCGCCCAGTCCACCATGGGCCTCTACGTCAAAGATGGAGCCGAGACCCACCTCAAAATTCACGGTAGGGCCAAGCTTTACCTCTATCTCGACCTGTGCATCAATGTCGTTGATGTTTGTATGGACAGTAGAGGTCAGGTTCTTGCTCAGGAGCGTTTGGTGGATGCCGATGGTGCCGCTGGTAGACATGTCCATCACTGCCTTGCCGCTGAGTGCAGCGTCCAGCTGGAATGCCAGATTCAACTCAAAATTAAACTTTTGAAGGGCGTCGGGAAGAATGTCGGTGTCAAGGCCCCAGATCACCATGTCAATGATCTGCTCATTGTCGTCAAAGTCGTTGGTGGCTTCCACTGTGAAGGTGCCTTCACTGTCCAGATCAACATATGCGTCCAGTTCAAACCAGGGCGTGGACACATCAACGGTCGTATCCGTAAAGGGCAGATTGATGGAACCAAAATCCTTGCTCCAAACAACTTCCAGATGGGGTGTCAAAGTACCGGAGAACTCCGGTGAGATTTTGTAGGGACCATATTGCAGATACACATCCTTGATGTCAAAGGGGTAGGCGGTCAGAGGGGTATTGATATCCTCGAAGATCCCCTCCATGGAATCTCCCTGCGCCTTTTCCTGCGTTCCCATAATTTTGATGTGCAGGTAGGAATAGATTTCATCAATGTCGGCATCCCGGTAGTAGACCTTCATTCCGGACCCTGTGCTTTTTGTGGATGTTACCACAAAGGTGTGGTAAGCATCTTCGGTTTCCAGACAGACGGGATCACCGACCTTGAGGGCTTTACCTGCCGCGGAGGTGAGGGTGAACCACGCTCCGGTGGAATCGGAACCGGAAGCGGGAGAAGCTTCATTGACGTAGCGGGTGTCTTCGTTGAAAACCGCAAAGTTGGTTTCAGGATCGGCATCGAAGTTCTGAACCAGATCGGCGTCGAAATCGTAGATGTCCTTTTCGTCGAATTCCCGATAGGCGGCGGAATAACGGGTGATAATCAGGGGCTCGGTCAGTTCGTTGCCCTTCAGGTCCTTCATGGTGGCCCGGAGCATGAAGGTATCGGGAACCTTGTCCTTCGGGAACGAGACCTTTGCCTGTTTGATGGTGGTGCCGGAGAGAACCTTCACGGTGCTGGTTTCAATCACGGTGCTGAGATCGTCCTTTAACAGCTCCACCTGGATGTTTGCGGCCTGCGCGGCGGTATAATATACGGTGACAGTGCCGCTGTCCATGACCATGTCCGCAAGGCTGTCTGCTGCTTCCGGCAAACGGAGGGAATTGGCCAGCTTGCAGAACACAGTGGCGGCCTCTGCACGGGTGGCGTTGGCCTTAGGGTTGAAGTTTCGGTTTTCATCGCCGCTGATGATACCGGAAACCCGCATGGCTTCCAGGGCGCTGACCGCATAGCTGGAAACCTGAGAAGCATCCCGGAAAAAGGGCACAGGATTTTCGGTTTTTGCCAGTGTCAGATTGCTTTGGTTCACATAACGATAGATGAAGGTGGCCATCTGTTCCCGGGTGATGTTGGTGCCAAGACCGAAAACACCCACGTCGACGCCGCTGGTCACGCGGCTTGCGTAAGCCCAGGCGATATAGGGGGAGTACCATTGCCCGGAGGGAACGTCCTTGAACCCTGTGGGCATATCCTTGTAGGCTGTTTTGTCAATCCCTGCCACACGACCGAGAATTGCAATGAACATTTCACGGGTCAGTGGCTCATTGGGGGCAAACCGGGTGTCGGTCACGCCGTACATAAGCCCCTGCTGATAGGCTTCGGTCACGGAACGATAATACCAGCTGCTGGCGGGAACATCCGTGAAGGGATTGTCGGCGGCTGCTGCGGGCATTGTAAAGGCCGACAGGAGCATCAGCGACACAAGAATACTCAAGAGCTTTCTTTTCATTGGCATACACTCCATTCTGGTAAGGGTAGTTTTATCATAGCAAGTCTTTGGGAAAAAAACAAGAGTCGACACCAAAAGCAGGAGTGGCTCGCGCCTTCTTCCCTAGTCCTGCTGTCCCGGAATTGTGAGGGGAGAATGATTTACATAATCCATATACTGAAACCGGATTCCGTTTTCCTCCTGCATTGGACCAACGGCTTCCAGCTCCCAGCCGGGAATTGTGTCAAGGGAGGGGAAAAAGGTATCTGCTTCCGGGGCGGCGTATGTCCGGGTGATTTTTGCCCGCCGGCAGTAGGGGAGCAGTGCGTCATAGACACTGCCGCCGCCGATGATAAAAATGTCCTCCGGATCGCACGGCTGAAGCCGCTGAAACAGGCCGGAAAGGGTTTGAAATACCTCTGCGCCGGGGACATGGGAAAGGGTGGAGGAGAGAATCAGGTTGGTTCTGCCCGGGAGGGGCTTTTTGCCCGGAAGAGCCTCCAGGGTTCGCCTGCCCATGACGATGGTTTTGCCAAGGGTCAAACGGCGAAAGCGGTGCAGGTCTGATGGGATATAAAACAGCTGATCTCCCCGGAACCCGATGCCGCCGTTCCGGGCGACGTTTACAAGGATCTGCATGGAATAACCCCCTTGTTGCGGATGAAATTCATCATAACATAAGGGAAAAATGATTACAAGGGGACGGAAACAGGCTGTATACTTGCATTATGGATAAAAAACGATTATAATCAATGTGCAACTTGTCTGAAAGTACAGGAAACCCCTGTTTGTGATTGAGGAGGAAGTGTATGGTACAGATTCATGAGGATATTACCACCAGAAACCCCATTACCATGATCGGCTTTGAGGCCGGTGTGTGCTGGGGCGCCGATGTGACGGATCAGGAGAAAAACTATAAGCGGGGCCTCAGCTGCCTCCGGTCTGAGCATGGCCGAACCTTTGAGTTTCCGGATGTCTATATGACATTGGACGGTTATTCTGCCCGGGTGATTCGGGAGTGGTACACCCACATTGGCGGCAGTCCCACACGGCTTCAGGCCAGCACCCGCTACATTGACTATGAGCATGGCTTTGACTATGTGACCCCTCCCAGCATTTCCGGAAATGAAGAAGCAGCGAAGGTCTATGAGGACATGATGGCCCATATTCGCCTGAGTCTCGAAAAGCTGGACGAGCTTGGGGTTCCCCGGGAGGATTCCGCATTGGGACTGCCCCTTGGCATGACCACCAAAATCGTCTGCAAGCACAATTTGCGGAACCTCATCGACATGTCCCATCAGCGGATGTGTACCCGGGCCTATCATGAGTACCGGAAGCTCTTTTCCGATGTATGCAAGGCCCTGTCTGAATACTCCGAGGAGTGGGCCTATCTCGTGAAGCACTATTTTGTCCCCAAGTGCGACTACATGGGCTTCTGTAAGGAAGCAAAAAGCTGCGGCAGAAAGCCAAAGCGTTCAGAATAATAAAATAGGATGGAAGATATGACATTTCAGGACTTAAACATCAGTAACGAAATACTTCAGGCTCTGGAGAAAAAGGGCTACACCACTCCCACACAGGTTCAGGAGGAGGCCATTGGCCCTCTGCTGGAGTGGCGGGATGTGATTGCCAAGGCGCCCACCGGCACCGGTAAGACCTTCGCCTTCGGCATTCCTGTGATCGAGCACATTGACCCCCAGTCCGAGGCCATTCAGGCGGCCATTCTGGCGCCCACTCGGGAGCTGGCCCTGCAGATCGGCGATGAGCTCCGGTCACTTCTGACCTTCAAGCCCGGCATTCGGGTGGCTGTGCTCTACGGCGGTCAGCGAATGGATGCCCAGCTGAAGCAGCTCAAGAGAAATCCCCAGATCGTGGTGGCTACCCCCGGACGTCTCATGGATCACTATAAGCGGAAAAACGTCCGGTTTGACGGCATCAAGACCGTGATTCTGGACGAGGCTGACCGGATGCTGGACATGGGCTTCTTCAAGGACGTCACCGGCATCATTGAAAAGATGAAGAACCGCACCAATATGGGCCTGTTCTCCGCAACGATTTCTCAGGAGGTCATGACCGTCAGCTGGATGTATCAGCGGGACGAGGTGGAGATCACCGTTCAGCCCAAGGAGGAGAGCAAGCCCGATATTGTCCAGTACTCCATCTCCTGCAACAGCCTGGAAAAGCTGCTGACCACCATTGAACTGATCGAGACCCAGAAGTTTGAGCGGGTGATGATCTTCTGCAATACCAAGCACATGTGTCAGCGGCTCTGTGACGACATGAAGAACCGCAGCTTCTCTGTGGACTGCCTCCACGGCGATATTCGCCAGAGCCAGCGGGAAAGGGTTATGCAGCGGTTCCGTGACGGAAAGCTGGATGTGCTGGTGGCTACGGATGTAGCCTCCCGGGGCATTGACGTGGACGATGTGGACTGCGTCATCAACTATGACCTCCCCGATGAGAATGAGTATTATATTCACAGAATCGGCCGTACAGGCCGGGCCAGAAAGAAGGGCATGGCCTTTACCCTCCTTGGCTCTCTGCTGGAAAAGGCCAAGCTGGACGAGATCGCCAAGTATTCCAACTTCAAAGTGACCCCCGTGAAGATTCTGAAGGATGGAACTCTGAAGGAAGAAGAGGTCAAAAAGCCTCAGGTCAAGCTCAAGTACCGATGAGAACCTATTCACAGGCTGAACGGTGTCTGCTCCTTCTGTACGCCCTGCCGGATGAGGGGAAGCCCCTGCCGGAAAGGCTCTACCGGAAGCTGTTCGAGGCCTTTCGGAGCCTGTCCCCACAGACGGGGAACGCAGATGGGCAGGTGGACATTCCGACTCTGCTGGAGCTGGGAGCCGCCCAGTGGGAAGCAGAAGAGATTTTGTCCCGGCTGGAGCGGGAGACCCTTCTGGAGCCCTTTTTGCGGAATCTTCACGACCTTGGTATACAGGTTGTCACCCGGATCAGTCCGGAGTATCCCCGGCGGCTTCGGGAAACCCTTGGAGACCGGGCACCACTGATCCTCTATTGCCTTGGAAACACCGGGCTGTTTGCAAAGGAATGCATCTCTCTGGTGGGGTCCCGAAAGCTGCTGCCCCTTGGACGGGATTTTTCCCGGAGGGCAGGCAGGGAGATTGCCCGGCAGGGCTATACCTACTGCTCCGGCGGCGCTCTGGGCGCGGATACGGAAGGGTTTCAGGCGGCGGACAGCCAGGGGGGCACGGCGGTGCTGTTCCTTGCGGATGCTCTGGTATCCCAGGGAAAACGGGAGCTGTACAAAAAGGCGTTGGAGGAGAAACGGCTGCTGCTGGTCAGCGAGCATGGTTGGGATATTCCTTTTTCCACGGCCCGGGCCTATTCCCGGAACCGTCTCATTCACGCCATGGGACAGAAGGTCCTCGTTGCCCAGTCTGATGCGGGCTTCGGCGGCACCTGGCAGGGAACGGTGGAAAACCTCAAGGCAAAATGGAGCCCCTGCTTTGTGAGCACAGAGCTACGGGAGCATCCCGGAACAAAAGCCCTGCTGGAGCAGGGCTGCAGCCCGGTTTCCACAGAGGAACTGATGAATCTCAAAGGGCTGGAGCCAAGTCAGACCAGTTTATTCTAAGGAGGAAAGGGTATGCTGAAGTGGATCTTTCACAAAAGAGAGCTGCTCACGACCTTCGACGGGGCAGAATACCGCCGGGTGTGTCAGTGTCTGGCCGATGGAAAGATACCCTACCGCACCAAATGGGTGGATATGACACCGGGGCAGGAACGGACCGGCGGCTTCGGCGTGAAGAAGCAGATGCAGTATTATGTCTATGTTCTGGATTCTGATCTGGATGAGGCAGCTTTTCTCATTCGAAAACCGTAAAATGATGCACCATTATTTCTCCCTCACATAAACTGCAATGGAAGCTGATTTATGTGAGGGAGGAATTTTATGAGTTGCATCAATACCGTTTCGGATTTTGGCAATGTTCGGGAGGCAGTCTGCGTCAGCGTACAGAAGATCATGGACGCATGCCGGGATCAGGACTGCATGGAGGAGATTCCGGTTTATTTGACCCAGTGCAGCCAGGAAACCCTGAACTGTGCCACATCTGTAAAGGCCCGGTGTGCAGAGCTGCTCTATGCGGATGTGGATGTGGAGCCGGTGTGCTATCGGGAGGGATACTATGATGTATCCATTCAGTATTACTATCGGGTCATTGCGGATGCAGTTCTCTGCGCGGTCCGTCCTGTGACCATCTACGGACTTGCCACATTTGGCAAACGGCTGACGCTTTTCGGAGGCGAAAACGGTGCCATGCTGTTCTCCTCCAATTCCGGGCGCAGCTGGGAGCCCCAGCCGGAGGCTGTGGTGGAGGTCATTGATCCGGTGGTCTTGCAGACAAAGATCGTGGATATGGCCCATTGCCGCAGCGGTGACAAGTGTTGCTGTGTGGAAAGCGGCCTGCCGGCTCCGGTGGCGGAGGCCTTTGATGATGAACTGGTACTCAGTGGCATGGAGCGGCAGCTTCAGGTCACATTGGGACAGTTCGGACTGGTACGGCTTCAGCGTCAGACCCAGCTGCTGATCCCCAGCTATGACTACTGTATGCCCGATGAGGATTGCTGTGAAAACGGGTGCAAGCCCCAGGAATGCCCCTGTGAGACCTTTGCGAAGATGGAATTCCCCATCCGGGCGTTCTTCCCCCAGTCGGATGCAACATCCCTTTGCTCCTGCGCCACGCCTGCAACAAACGCTGCGCCTGTTCCGCCTGCCTGCTGCAATACCTGCACCACTGCAGCCCCTGTGCAGGAGGAAACTTCGGAACCACAGGAGGAGCGGCTGCCCACCAGAACCATTCCCGTCACAGGGGGGAACAGAAGGACATAAGCACGAAAGCTCTGTGCTCCCGGAGATTTCAGGTCTCCGGGAGCAATTTTATGAGGAATTGTCATATGTGACAAGAATGCCGGTGCAAAAGGGGCCTTTTTGAACAATCCCCCAAAATGAAAAAAGTCCCTTGACAGAAATGCAGGATAGTGTTATGATTCTTGCATAAATAGTGATGCGAATAGAGGCGCGGCAAACATCAGTACCGACCATTTCGGGCCAGACAGCCGGAAGGGAAAGGGAATGCCGCCGAAGAAACTGCGGCGTGTCTGAGCTGCTGTTGTCTGGGCCGGGGGAGAAGATCCGTCGGACTGCCACCAATGTGGAGCGCTAGGAGCGGATGGATCTCTTTGGAGTGTATTTGCCACGGCGTGCTGTTCGCTGTGGCTTTTTGAATTTATTTACGGAGGAGATTTCCCATGAAAAAAATGATTGCTCTGCTGTTGGCAGCCTGCATGCTGCTGGCCATGACCGCCTGCGGCGGCAGTGAGGCACCTGCATCTGCTGCATCTGAGGCACCTGCTGAAGGCTCTGCCGCATCTGAGGCAGCTGCCCCCGAGGGTTCCGCTGCTGAGGCAGCCATTCCCGGTCTGGAGGACGGCGTGTTCACCGTGTCCATGGAGTGCGCTTATGCGCCCTACAACTGGACCCAGACCGACGATTCCAACGGCGCTGTGCCCATCAAGGACTCCAACGAGTTCGCAAACGGCTATGACATTATGATCGCCAAGAAGATCTGCGAGGCCAACGGCTGGGAGCTGGAGGTTGTCCGTTCTGACTGGGATTCTCTGGTGCCCGCTGTTCAGACCGGAACCATCGATGCCGCCATCGCCGGTCAGTCCATGACCGCTGAGAGAAGCGAGCAGGTTGATTTCGCTGGTCCATACTTCTATGCAACCATCGTTTGCGTTACCAAGGCCGACGGCAAGTTTGCAAACGCCACCTCCATCGCCGATCTGTCCGGTGGTTCCTGCACCGCCCAGATTGCTACCATCTGGTATGACCAGTGCCTGCCTCAGATCGAGGGCGCAAACATCCAGACCGCCGCTGAGACCGCTCCCGCCATGCTGATGGCTCTGGAGACCGACGCCGTGGACTTCATCTGCACGGATATGCCCACCGCACAGGGCGCTGTAGCAGCTTACCCCGATATGAAGATTCTGGACTTCTCCGGCACTGACGGTGACTTCACCTTCACGGAGCAGGAGCGGGCTGAGAATGTCAACATCGGTATCTCCGTCCAGAAGGGCAACACCGCTTTGAAGGACGCCATTGACGCAGTGCTCAGCACCATGACCCCTGATGACTTCAATGCCATGATGGCCGAGGCCATTTCCATTCAGCCTGTCGGCGAATAACCCGGACATTTGAATAAGGCGAGGGGAAATTTCCTCTCGCCTTTGTCCCATTTTTTCTGAAAGGAGTTCTTGCTTATGGAACGTATGGCACAGCTTGGTTCGGATATCGTCAAGCTCTGGAGCAGATACGGAACCGCCTATCTCAGCGGCATCAAGAATACCCTGATTCTTGCGCTGGTGGCCACCATCATTGGCTGCGTGATCGGCTTTATCTGCGGCATTCTGCAAACCATTCCCCATGCAAAGACCGATAATATTTTCAAGCGCTTCTTCCTGGCGCTGATCCGGGGCATCGTCCGGGTGTATGTGGAGGTATTCCGGGGTACGCCCATGGTGCTTCAGGCTGTTTTCGTGTACTACGGCCTTCCTTATTTCACAAATAACGCTGTACAATTTACCAACGTCTGGGTGGCTGCCATTCTGGTTGTCTCCATCAATACCGGCGCGTACATGGCGGAGACGGTCCGCGGCGGCATTCTCTCCATTGATCCCGGCCAGACCGAGGGTGCAAAGGCCATCGGCATGAACCATTTCAAGACCATGCTGTATGTGATCCTGCCCCAGGCTCTCCGGAACATCCTTCCCCAGATCGGCAACAACTTCATCATCAATGTGAAGGATACCTCCGTCATGTTTATTATCTCCTTCACCGAGTTCTTCGCTGCGCACCGGGGCGCTGTGGGTGCGACGTATCTGTATTTCCCCTCGGCAGTCATTGAAATGGCCGGTTATCTGTGCATGACGCTGATTGCCTCCTTCCTGCTTCGCTGGTGGGAAAAGAAGCTGGATGGCGATGACAGCTATGCCCTGGCCACCGGCGATCAGCTGGCTCCCACGGCAGGGATGCTGAATCATCCTACCACCGGCAGCAACTACGATGAGCGGAGCAAGGAATTTGAGGGCGTTGAGAAGGTCACTACCAACATGAGAGGAGGGCGCTGATATGGGTCAAACAGTATTAGAGGTCAGACATCTTTCCAAATCCTTCGGCGCGAATCCTGTTCTGAAGGACATTGATTTTCGGGTTTCTGCCGGTGACGTGACCTGCATCATCGGCGCCTCCGGCTCCGGTAAATCCACACTGCTTCGGTGCATCAACCTGCTGGAGACCCCCACCAGCGGCGACATCCTCTTTCACGACAAAAAGATCAACAGTAAGGGTGTGAAGGCTTCCGAGTACCGCACCCATGTGGGCATGGTGTTCCAGTCCTTCAATCTGTTTGCCAACATGACCGTGCTGGAAAACTGCATGGTCGGACAGACAAAGGTTCTGGGCCGTTCCAAAGAGGAGGCCAAACAGAATGCCATGAAGTATCTGGAGAAGGTGGGCATGGCTCCCTACATCAATGCCCGTCCCAGACAGATTTCCGGCGGTCAGAAACAGCGTGTGGCCATTGCCCGGGCCCTTGCCATGGAGCCGGAGCTTCTGCTGTTTGACGAGCCTACCTCCGCGCTGGACCCGGAGATGGTGGGCGAGGTTCTGGCAGTCATGCGTGATCTGGCAAGAGAAGGCATGACCATGATCGTTGTCACCCATGAGATGGCCTTTGCAAGAGACGTCAGCAACCATGTGGTCTTTATGGCCGACGGCGTGATCTGTGAGGAGGGCAATCCCAAGGACATTTTTGAAAATCCCCAGCAGGCCAGAACCAAGGAGTTCCTGACCCGTTTCCTTGAGGGATGATCGAAAATATTCATCCATAATTGCGCGAAAGTCCGGAAACCGCATGATGGTTTCCGGACTTTTAGATGTTATGGCGTTATTCAAATTCCTTCAGGTACTCCGCCACCGAGCGGGTCATTTCCCGGGAGAAATCGGAGTTGTACTTTCTGTCGCAGAAGGCATTGACCCAGTCGGAGAAGGGACGGCCCACCGCGTTGTGAGAAAGCATTGCTGTCAGCTCCTGATGATCCATGGAGCGGTAGGTATTTTCGTGGACGATGTGCGCCATGTCACAGCGGCGGGGCTTCTGACGGGCCTTTTGCTGCTCCGTGGGGAACCCAAAGACGGCCATACAGCAGGGCATTACATAGTCCGGCAGCTCCAGTACCTGCCGGTGAATCTCATACTGCTCGAGAATATCTCCAATGTAGCAGGAGCCGATTCCAAGGCTCTCGGCGGCGGTGACGGCATTCTGGGCGGCAATGGCGGTGTCTGTGACAGCCAGCAGCAGGTCCCCAACCCCGGGCTTTCGTGGGTCGCAGCCCTCCGCTTGAAACAGGTCATACCACTTTTTGCAGTCGGCGCAGAATACCAGAACCATATCGGCCTTTGCAATGAAGGGCTGATGGTCGCAGCTATCCGCAAGGATTTCCTTGAGCTTCTGGTCGGTGATGTCCAGAATGGTGTAAAGCTGCTGGTTTCCCGCAGAGGGGGCGTTGACAGCCGCCTCCAGAATCAGAAGCTTCTGTTCGTCGGTGATGGGCTCTCCGGTGAAGGCCCGGACGGATTTCCGGGCTTTGAGGGATTCCAGAATGGGATTTGTATGGGTCATGGCATGCGGGCACTTGGTGCGCCCTTTCACTCCTTTTCAATACTGAGCATTATTTGGATGCCTGCTTCATGGACAGGCTGATGCGCTTTTTCTTCTCGTCTACCTCCAAAACCACAACCTTCACCACATCGCCTACGCTGAGCACCTCGGAGGGGTGGCGGATATACCGGTCGCAGATCTGGGAAATGTGGACAAGACCGTCCTGGTGGACGCCAATGTCCACAAAGGCACCGAAGTCGATGACGTTGCGGACGGTACCCGAAAGCTCCATGCCGGGCTTCAAGTCCTTCATATCCAGCACATCGGTGCGGAAAATGGGCTTCGGCAGTTCGTCGCGGACATCGCGGCCCGGCTTCATCAGCTCGGAAATCACGTCCTTCATGGTGGGAACGCCAATACCGGCGGCTTCCGCAGCCCGGGCTTCTCCGTAGGCCTTGATTTCCTCCGGAAGCCTTGTGAGCCTTCCGGCGTGAATGTCGCTGAGGGGGTGATTTGTGAGCTTCAGAAGGGTTCTGGCGGCTTCGTAGGATTCCGGGTGAACGGCGGTATTGTCGAGAATCTCTCCGCTTTCAGGAACCCGCAGGAAGCCAGCGCACTGCTGATAGGCCTTCGCACCCAGCTTTGGAACCTTCAGAAGCTGCCGCCGGGAGGTAAAGGGGCCGTTCTCGTCCCGGTAGGCCACGATATTCTTTGCAGTGGTGGCATTCAGACCAGATACCCGCTGGAGCAGAGAAGGGGAGGCAGTGTTCACATCCACGCCCACAGCGTTGACACAGTCCTCTACAACGGCGCTGAGAGCCTCGTCCAGCCGTTTGGCGGGCATGTCGTGCTGATACTGCCCCACGCCAATTGCCTTGGGATCGATCTTCACCAGCTCCGCCAGGGGGTCCTGCAAACGGCGGGCAATGGAGATGGCGGACCGGAGATTCACGTCATACTGGGGGAATTCCTCTGCGGCCAGAGGGCTGGCGGAGTACACGGAGGCTCCAGCCTCGGATACGATCATATAGCTCACGTCTCTTCCGGCGGCCTTTTCTCCGCGAATCAGCTCCACGGCCATTTGCTCCGTTTCCCGGGAGGCAGTGCCGTTTCCGATGGCAATGTGGCTCACTCCGTGGCGGTGGATCATGGCGGAGAGCTTCCCAATGGCCTCCTGCTTTTGCCGCTCCCCGTGGGTGGGATAGACCACCGTGGTGTCCAGAACCCGTCCGGTGCCGTCAACCACGGCTACCTTACAGCCCATGCGGTATCCCGGGTCAAGACCCATGGTGACTTTTCCCTTGACCGGTGGCTGCATCAAAAGGGGGCGGAGATTCTGGGAGAACTGCTGGATGGCACCCTCACAGGCCGCGTCTGTCAATGTGGAACGGGTCTCCCGTTCCATAGAGGGCTGAAGCAGACGGTCATAGGCGTCCACCGCTGCCTCGGATACAAAAGCCATGGCTGGGGAGCCGGGCACCACAACGGTGCGGCGAACGGTCTGGAGGGCGAGAAGCCGGTCAGGCTCCAGCGTGACTTTCAGCCGCTTTTCCTTTTCACCCCGGTTGATGGCCAGAACCTGATGGTTCTGAAGCTTAGGGGCGCTTTGCTGAAAATCATAATAATTCCGATATACGGAATCCTCCTCGGTGGCTGCCACCACCCGCATGGTGCCCTTTTGCATATAGACCGAGCGGAGTCTGCCGCGAAGGGAGGCGTTGTCGCTGATCTCCTCGGCAATGATGTCGCTGGCCCCGCTGAGGGCTTCCTCCACGGTTGCAACATCCTTTGTCCGGGGGAGAAAAGCCCGTGCGGCCTCCGTGGGATCGGGGCAGTCCTTCTTCTGGGCGAAGAGCAGCTGTGCCAGGGGTTCCAGACCCTTTTCTCTGGCAATGGTGGCCCGGGTTCGGCGCTTGGGCTTGAAGGGACGGTAGAGGTCCTCCAGCTCAGAGAGGGTTGCTGCCCTTGCGATGGATTCGGATAGCTCCGGGGTCAGCTTGCCCTGTTCACGAATGGTGTTTTCGATGGTTTCCCGACGTTCCTGGAGGCTGCGAAGGTATTGCAGCCGGGTTTCCAGGGTCCGCAGGGCTGTGTCATCCATGGAGCCGTGGAGCTCCTTCCGATACCGGGCAATAAAAGGGATGGTGTTGCCCTCATCCAGCAGGGTGATGACATTTTCAATGTGCTTTGGGTCCTTGCCCAGTTCTTTTGCGAGTATGGATACAATATCGTTCATTGTGATGTCCTTTCCGTTTGATTCCGAAGAAATTATACCATAAACAGCGTGAAAATGAAAGCGGTGCGGCGGGTTTGCGTGTTTGAACGGGGAGGAAGGAGGTTCCTCTCAGGTTTTCACGAAAATACGCCGTTATTTGTTGACAGGAAACAGCTGGTTTTGTAGAATAACCCCAGGGAAACAATGCGTCTGCTTCGGAGCACGAAGCAGCGCCGTAAATTGAGGGATTTATCATGTATTGTGAACACTGTGGAATGTTAATCGGGAATTCCGGTGAGCCTTGTCCCGCTTGCGGACAGTTACAGCTCTCTGTCCCCGGGGAGCAGGGGCACCTGGAAGCGCCTGTGGAACCGGAAAACACGGAATTTGAACAAAACGAAGCCCAGCGGGAGCCTGAATCCTCTGCCGAAGAGAACCTGGAGCCGGTGGATGTCCGGGCTGGGAGAGCGATCCTGATTCTTGGAATTCTGGGGCTGATCCTTGGGGGAAGTGTGTATCTGTCCATTCCCGGTGTTGTGATTTCTGCTGTAGCGCTATACCGCAGCGCGGCGCTTGCGGGGACTGCCACGGGAGGGACGGCCGCTGTAAAATCCGGTTCGGTTCTGGGGTGGATCGGGATGATCCTCGGCGCCCTTTTGACGCTGTGTGCAGTGGTGTTTTTGGTGATTGCCAGCCGGTATGCTGTGCGGTAAAGGAGCTCCGGAACGAATTTGGAAAGAAGGTTGAGCGATGTATTGCAGAAATTGCGGCGCAGAGCTGCCGGATAACGCGGTGATCTGCACCCGGTGTGGGGCAGCGGTGGCAAATGACGCTCCTGTGAACGAAACACAGAATCCCCATGGGCCTGAGCAAAATGCGGGCTGGAATGGCAGGGATCACAACAGTCAATATGGCCCTGGACAGTATCCCGGACAGCCATATCCACCCCAGTGGCAGCCTCCTGTACAGGGGTATTATGGGCCCCAGTTCCAGAATGGAGCCTCTGCCAGCTACGAAGAAATTCGTCATGCTGC
>JAQXMD010000036.1 GCA_029012465.1 Oscillospiraceae bacterium
GGGGAGAACCGGCCATTTTTGACAAGTGGAGCCGGGCGGAGGCAGCTGTCCGGGGCGGAGCAGACCTGATCCTGGAACTGCCCATTACCTGTGCCGTCAGCGGTGCGGGACACTTTGCGGCCGGGGCTGTCAAGTGCCTCCTGGCCCTTGGCTGTATCGACTACCTGTCCTTTGGCAGTGAATGCGGCGACGGCGAAGCCCTTGAGAAAAATGCCCGACTGCTCAAAAGTCCGGCTTTCGAGGAGGCACTGTCGGAGGCGCTCCAAAGGGGAATTTCCTATGCTGCGGCCCGAACTGCGGCCCTGGAGGAAATCGGCGGAGATGGGTCGCTCCTCAAAAGCCCCAACAATGCCCTGGGACTATCCTATCTGGGAGCGCTGATGGGGCTGAACAGCCGAATCCAGCCTGTGACAATTCCCCGGGAGATGTCCCTGTCCTCCGCTTCTCAGCTGCGGGAAAGCCTGACGGAAAACGATGCTGTTGTTTCCCTTCCTGCGGGAGATGTATATGCAGGAAAGCCATTGCACACCCTGTTACAGGGGGAAAAGGCCATGCTGGCGGTTTTACGGACACTGCCTGACGAGGCCTTTCGGCAGATGGCCTTCGAGGGAGAGGGCATCTGGAGCAAGGTTATGAAGGCCTCCAGAAGGGAAGTCTCCCTGATGGATGTGATGATGGCTGTGAAGTCCAAGCGCTATGCTCTGTCCAGAATCCGGAGAACGCTCCTGTGCCTGTTCCTTGGAATTGACCGGGAAAAGCTGGCTCTGGAGCCGCCCTATCTCCGGGTGCTGGCCTTCAACGACCGGGGCAGGGAGGTGCTCTCGGGAATCCGAAAGACCAGCGGGGTACCGCTGGTGTCCGGTCAGATACCTGACACGGAGGAGGCAAGGGCATATTTTCAAATGGAAGCCCGGGCAACTGATCTCTATGGACTGTTCGCCCCGGAGGGCATTCATGAGCCCTGTATGCGCGAAAAGGCCACGCCGCCAATCTATGTGAAAAAATCGGGGGAAAAAGCGTAAAATTCACTTGCAATTTGAAAAGTTCTGTGATACAATATTCGAGCTTTTGAAATTACAGGCATAATTATGCCTTTCTTGACTGAAAGAGGTGAACAAACGTGAAGAACGGAATCCATCCCGATTATCAGCAGACAACCATTCGCTGCGCATGTGGTGCCGTGTTTGAGACCGGGTCTACGAAAAAGGATATCAGAGTTGAAATCTGCTCCAAGTGCCACCCCTTCTATACCGGCAAGCAGAAGCTGGTTGACACCGGTGGACGTGTTGAACGCTTCAACAGAAAGTTTGGCCTGAAGTAAGTATCCCGTCTAGGGGCTGTTTCACTGCGTGAAACAGCCCCTTTTTGTAATTTTTAGGGTAAATTGGTCAAATTGTCACGTTTATACCTGTTTTTTGGAGGAATCATGGAAGGAAACGAACGAAAAAATCCTGAAAAAGCCATTTTGGCCGGATTGGATGCCGGCATTTTCACCCGGGAGGAAACCGCCACGGAGGAAACCCTCGATGAGCTTCGGGCGCTTCTTGAAACCGCGGGGGGAGAGTGCGTTGGCTTGCTGCTCCAGTCCCGTCCTGCCCCGGACCCTCACTCTTTTCTGGGAGAGGGCAAGGCTCAGGAGCTTGCCACCGCGGTGGAGGAAACTGGGGCGGATATGGTCATCTTCGACAACGACCTGTCTCCCTCTCAGATGCGGAATCTGGAGATGATTACCCGGGCTGCGGTGATGGACCGCTCCCAGCTGATTCTGGATATTTTCGCCCAGCGGGCAAAGACCCGGGAGGGCCGCCTGCAGGTGGAGCTGGCTCAGTACCAGTATATCCTGCCCCGGCTCAGCGGCATGGGCAAGAGCCTGTCCCGGCAGGGCGGCGGCATCGGCACCAGAGGTCCCGGTGAGACCCAGCTGGAAACGGACCGGCGGCATATCCGGGAGCGGATCTCCCGGCTGAAGAATGAACTGAAGGAGGTGCGCCGGGTTCGGGGCGTCCAACGTCAGAAACGGGAGAAGAACAACATTCCCGTGGTGGCGCTGGTGGGCTATACCAATGCGGGAAAATCCACCCTGCTCAACAGTCTCACCGGTGCGGGTATTCCCGCCAACAATCGTCTGTTCGACACCCTGGACACCACCACCCGTCGGCTGACGGTTTCCGACACGCTGGAGGTGCTGCTCAGTGACACGGTCGGCTTTATCGCAAAGCTGCCCCATCATCTGGTGGAGGCCTTTCAGGCAACTCTGGAGGAACTTCAGTATGCCGATCTCCTGCTTCATGTGATTGACTGCTCAGACCCCAATCGGGAATCACATATGGAGGTGGTGGAAAAGCTCATTGGACAGCTTGCCCCTCAGGGTGTTCCCGTCATTGAGGTCTACAACAAGGCGGATCTGGTATCCCCGGAGCTTCTGCCTGTGGGGGAAAACAAAATTGCCATTTCCGCTGCCACGAAAACCAATCTTTCCGGGCTTCTGGAGCTGATCGACAAGAATCTGGATACCGGCGTGAAGGTTTGCAGAATTCTCCTGCCCTATACCGCGGGGGGAGAGCTGGACCGTATCCACCGGGAGGCAAAGGTTTTGTCCGAAGAATATCAGAATGATGGAATTCTCATAGAGGCTGCCCTGAATCAGGAGCTTCTGGGGAGATACCGGGAATATATACGCTGAGAGCGTTCTCTTTTGGCAGGAGGTGAAGGGCTGTGCGGTTGGAAACCAAAGTAATTGAAACAAAACGCCTTCGTTTGCGTCCTTTTATTATGGAGGATGCATGGGCCTTGTATCACAACTGGGCCTCTGACCCGGAGGTGACAAAATTCCTCACATGGCCTGCCTATCAATCCGAAGAGGCGGCTGTGGATCGGATGCGTTACTATCAGGAGGTTTACCGAAAAGGCGGAACCAGCGATTGGGCCATTGAATTGAAGACACTTGGACAGGTCATCGGCAGCATCGGTGTGGTGGATTCCAATGAGGGTGCCAAAAGCGTTCATGTGGGTTACTGCATCGGAAGAAGCTGGTGGCATCAGGGAATTATGAGCGAAGCCTTTTCCGCTGTCATTGCCTATTTCTTTGAAGAAACCGATGTTCTGAGAGTAGAGGCAAGACATGACCCGAGGAATCCTCATTCCGGTGATGTGATGCGGAAGTGCGGCCTCCAGTACGAGGGAACCCTTCGTCAGTGTGATTGGAACAATCAGGGCATCTGCGATGCTGCCTATTATGGTATTCTGAAGGAAGAATATCTGAAAGGGAAATAATCTGAACACCGAACGGGGGACACTGAAACTATGGTGGAATACTATCTGCCCACCGGCTTCGGTACCGATGAATTTACCGAGAAAAAATCCCGCTTTATCGGCCATGTATGGCCTGTTTCCACAGAGGAAGAGGCACGGGCAAAGATCGAAGCGGTGAAGAAAAAATATCACGATGCCCGGCACAACTGTTGGGCGTACATCCTCCGGGACGGAACGGTTCGCTATTCCGATGACGGGGAGCCACAGGGCACAGCCGGTCAGCCCATGCTGGAGGTATTCAGCAGGGAGGGAATCACGGATGTTGTCTGTGTTGTGACCCGGTATTTCGGCGGAATCCTGCTGGGCACCGGAGGCCTTGCCAGAGCCTATTCCAAGGGCGCCAAGGACGCGCTGATTGCCGCAGGGGTCTCTGTGGAACGGCTTTGGGACCGGATGCTGGTGGAATGCCCATACAATCTCTATGACCGGATTCGTCAGGAAACGGAGAAATTGGGCGCCATTGAGGAAACGGATTACGGCGCGGCGGTGCTGCTCACGGTGCTGATGCCGGAAAATGAAACGGAAGGCTATCTTCTGCGGCTGACAGAGCTGTCCGCCGGTGGTGTGGAGGGGGAAAAGCTGGGACAGATTTTCCGGGCGTTCCCCACAGACAGATTCGAAGAGTGAGGCGATTGGTGTGAACATTCGGGAAGAGCTGGAACAAAATGAGTATACTCAGCTTGCGCCCTGGGCGGCAAAGGCCGCAGAATCCCGGGGGAGACTGCTGCCGGAGGAGGAAAACGATGTACGCACCTGCTATCAGCGGGATGTGGACCGGATCGTGTACTCCAAATCCTTCCGCCGCCTGAAGCACAAGACTCAGGTCTTTCTCCAGCCGGAGGGAGACCACTACCGCACGCGTCTGACCCATACGCTGGAGGTGGTGCGGATTTCCAGAACCATTGCCAGAGCACTCAGACTCAATGAGGACCTGACAGAAGCGGTTGCCTTCGGTCATGACCTGGGCCATACGCCCTTCGGTCACGCCGGAGAAAAGGCTCTGACGGACATCACCGGCAGGCCCTTCCGCCACAATGAACAGTCTCTCCGGGTGGTGGATGTGCTGGAGAAAAACGGTGAGGGGCTGAACCTCAGCTATGAGACCCGCATGGGCATCGTGGGACATACGGGAGACTTTATCCCGGAGACGCTGGAGGGACAGATTATCCGCATTGCGGATCGGATCGCCTACATCAATCACGATATTGACGACGCCTGCCGGGCAGGCATCCTGACCAATCAGGACATTCCCCGGGACATCCGCATGATTCTGGGAGAAACCCACTCGGAGCGGATCAACACGCTGGTGATGGATCTCATTGAGCACTCCAGAGGCAAGGACCATCTGGAGCGGTCCCCGGAGATTGCGGAGACCATGGAACGGCTCCGGGACTTCATGTTTGAGCGGGTTTACCGGAATCCCGTGGCCAAGGGTGAGGAGAGCAAGGCCCGGGACATCATCGGTATGCTCTACGAGTACTATGTGAAGCACCCGGAGAAGATCCCCGCAGACTTCCAGACCCAGCTGGACTTCGACGGAATCGAGCGGACCGCCTGCGACTACATTGCCGGTATGACCGACAAATACGCAGTGTATAAATTCAGCGAAATCTTCATTCCCACTGCATGGAATGTTCGGGGCTGACGAGAATTTGTATAAAATGAAGAGAATTGGGAAATCATTGGAAAGAAGGTGCGGCCTTGGCATTTCCGGAGGCATTTTTGGAAGAACTGGTTGAAAAGAACCCCATCGATGAAGTGGTGGGACAGTATGTCCACCTGACTAGAAAGGGAAATCGCCATTGGGGACTGTGTCCCTTCCACAATGAAAAGACGGCATCCTTTTCCGTGGTGCCCGATTTGGGGCTGTACTACTGCTTCGGCTGTCACAAGGGCGGCGGCGTTATTAACTTCGTCATGGAGATCGAGGGACTGGAATACCCTGACGCTGTGCGGAATCTGGCAAAGCGTGCCGGTATGCAGCTGCCGGAGGAGGATCAGCGGCAGGCCTCTACCCTGCGCCGGAAGGAACGGCTCTGGGAGCTGTGCCGGGATGCAGCCCGCTACTACCACAGGATGCTCAAAATCCCCGAGGGACAGCCGGGACTCAAATACCTCCTTGGCCGGGGCCTGACACAAAAGACCATTACCTCCTTCGGACTGGGCTTTGCACCCGATGGCTGGGACAATCTCAAAAAGGCTATGCTGACCAAAGGATATACGGTGGAGGAGCTTCAGGATGCGGGGCTGGTTCGCACCCGAAAGCGTCAGAAGCAGAATCCGGACGGTTCCCTCCGGGAGGAGGTCAGCACCTACGACTGGTTCCGGAACCGGGTCATGTTCCCCATAATTGACGTGCGGGGCAACGTGATTGGCTTCGGCGGTCGGGTCATGGACGGCAGCGAGCCGAAATACCTCAACTCCCCGGAGAGTCTGATTTTCAACAAACGGAAAAATCTCTTTGCACTGGACAAGGCCAAAAAGACCAAAATGGGTATGCTGGTGCTGACAGAAGGGTATATGGACACCATTTCCATGCATCAATACGGCTTTGACTGTGCCGTTGCGTCCCTTGGCACAGCCCTCACCAGCGAGCAGGCGGGAATTCTGGCCAAATATACCAGGCAGATGGTGCTCTGCTATGACGGAGATCAGGCGGGACAGAATGCCGCCAAGCGGGCTATTGGCGTTCTGGAGCCAACGGGCATTTCCGTCCGGGTGCTCCGGATGGAGGGGGCAAAGGACCCGGATGAGTTCCTGAAAAAGTTTGGCCCGGAGCGGTTTCAGCAGCTTCTGGGGGCCTCGGAGGATCAGGCCATCTATCAGCTGGAGACCATTCGCAGAAAGCATGACCTGACGGTAGATGATGAAAAGGTGGCCTTTTTGAAGGAGGCGGCGGAGTTCATTTCCACCATGAGCAATCAGGTGGAACGGGAGGTCTACTGCGGACGGGCCGCTGAAATTGCAGGGGTGAAGCGGGATACCCTGATGGTTCTGGTGGAACAGAACAGAAAGGCGAAGGTCAGAACCGCCAAAAAGAAAGAGGAACGGAAGATTCTTCGCCCTGCCGATCAGGTTCAGCCGGCGGATTCCAGCATCAAATATGAAAATGTCCGGTCTGCCATGGCGGAGGAGGGCATCATTTCCCAGCTGCTGCTGGAGCCGGGACTGCTTACCCAGACAGAAGGGCTGAAGGAAGAGGATTTTTCCTCGCCCCTCCTTGGACGGGTATACGGCTGGATCAGGAACCGGTGGCAGCAGGGGCTTTCCACCGGTGTATCGGCCATGGCCGGAGACTTCCAGCCTCGGGAGCTGTCCCATATTACGAGAATTTCCCAGAAGTACGAAACCGTTGTCAACGAAAAGGCACTGGGGGATTACATAACTGTTGTCCGAAAAGAAGCGTCCAAACGTGGAAACAAGGATCTTATGGCTGCGCTGGAGCGCAACCTCGGAAAGAAAGGTTATGGAGGATGATCGCATGAGCAATACGAAAAAGCCGGAAAATGCAGCTCTGAAGGAGCGGCAGAAGCAGCTGATCGAACAGGCTGCCGGAACAGGTACCATCACCACCGAAGCCCTGACCGCTGCATTGGCGCCCATTGGCGCCGACATGGACGAGATCGAAGCCACCTATAACGCCCTGACCGAGGCAGGCATCGAGGTTCTTCCCCCTGCGGAGGAGCTGGACGATGAGAATCCCAGCGCTGAAGAGCTTACACAGCTTCAGGTGGAGCTGGAGGAGGAACAGGCAACGGACGTCAATGACATTTCTGTGGATGAATTCAGCACCGGAGACCCCGTGAGAATGTACCTGCGGGAAATCGGCAAGGTGCCGCTGCTGACCCCGGAACGGGAGCTGGAGATTGCCCAGCGAATCACCCAGGGGGACAAGGAGGCCGAACGGGAGATGACCGAGGCCAACCTCCGGCTGGTGGTGTCCATCGCAAAGCGCTATGTGGGCCGCGGCATGCAGCTTCTGGATCTGATTCAGGAGGGCAATCTGGGGCTTCTGAAGGCTGTGGAAAAGTATGACTACACCAAGGGCTTCAAGTTCTCCACCTATGCCACCTGGTGGGTGCGTCAGGCCATTACCAGAGCCCTGGCCGATCAGGCCAGAACCATCCGGATTCCCGTGCACATGGTGGAGACCATGAACAAGCTCACACAGGCATCCCGCCGGCTCCAGCAGGAGAAGGGCCGGGAGCCCACACTGGAAGAGCTGTCCGAGGTCATGCACATGACCCCTGAACGGATCAACGAGATTCGCCAGATGTGCATGGAGCCGGTTTCTCTGGAATCTCCTGTGGGAGAAGAGGACGACAGCCATCTTGGAGATTTTATTGAGGATGATACCGGTTCCCAGCCCGCTGAGGCGGTTTCCAAGGCGATGCTTCGTCAGCAGCTGATGGAGGTTCTGGACGGTCTTTCCGAGCGGGAGGCCAAGGTGCTCCGGCTCCGTTACGGCCTTGACGATGGCCGCCCCAGAACCCTGGAGGAGGTGGGCAAGGAGTTCAACGTGACCCGGGAGCGTGTCCGCCAGATCGAGGCCAAGGCTCTCCGGAAGATCCGGAACCCCAACCGTTCCAGCAAACTGCGGGATTTCCTGAACTGATCATCTATTACAGCGTATCATAAAGGGGCTGCCTCAATCTGCTTTTGCATTTTGAGACGGCCCCATTTTTGCATCCCCCAGAAATCTGCCGGACATCTTGCATTGACCGCTGGAAAATTGTATAATAATGTCTACTGAATAAACCGCCAAGCGGTTTATTCGCGTGGCAAGGGCCGCGCAATATCGCAAAAACAGCTAATTGGGGCTGTTTTTGCGATATTCAGACATTGTTACAATGCGTATTTCCGCTGGAACGCTGGGACGCTCCAGCGGAATGTGCAAGGATTTCGGGCGGTTTTACCCGAAATCCTTGCACTTGAACAAAGCCAATTGGCCTTGAAAGCCTTCGCTTTCAAGGCTTACGGCTTTGTTCAGTACACATTATTATAGATTCTTTCCGTCCAAAAGGCAACCACCAACCGTCCCCCTCTCCCCCTTCCGGCCCCTTTCCCTTCGTTTTTGTCCCCAAATACCCCTTCCGGCGCTTGAAATGAGGCTCCCGCAGGTGTATCATAGCTCTAACAGACCCCCATCCCGCCGACGGCGGAGGAAGGCAAGCCTGGAATTCATCAGCAAGGGGAGATACACCATGCCATGCACCACCATTCTGGTTGGCAAAAAGGCCAGCTATGACGGCTCCACCATGATCGCCCGGAACGACGACGGTTTCTATGATGTAAAGAAGCTGGTGGTGGTCCAGCCCAAGGACCAGCCCAGAAAGTACAAGAGCAAGATCGGCCATCTGGAGATCCAGCTGCCCGACAACCC
>JAQXMD010000037.1 GCA_029012465.1 Oscillospiraceae bacterium
GGAGGGGGCGGGTGTGATGGGCAGGGGTCACCTGATTGCTGACCTGCTCCAGAATGGTCTCCTCGGTGGTAAAGACGGCAAAGGCCTCATTGTTCAGGGAATCCCCGCCAAGGTACAGGGTGTTTTCTCCCTCCTGAAGGAGCCATGCGGCCTTTTCCTCGCTGTAGCAGGCCAGATACCGGTTGGGAATCTCAAAGGTCAGCACCTCCGTGCCGCCGGGGACAAGAAGAGCGGTTTTCTGGAAGGCCACCAGCTCCCGGTTGGGACGCTCCAGAATGCGCTCCGAACCATGGAGATAGATCTGTACCACCTCCTTGCCAGGAACGCTGCCGGTGTTGGTGACGGAAACGGTGAACCGGACGCCATCGGGAGTTTTCTCAAAATCAGCGGCAGTGCGGATAAAGCTGGTGTAGCTGAGGCCGTAGCCAAAGGGATAGCGGACGGGAACGCCGAAGCTGGTAAAGTACCGGTAGCCCACATACAGACCCTCCTGATACTCGGTGTAGCGTCGGTTGCCCATGGGACGGACGACGGTTTCACCAACGGGAACCATCTCATGGTTTCCAACACCGCCCCAGTAGGGGATCTGTTTTTCATCTCCAGTATACAGCTCAAAGCCATCCGCCCAGGCACCGAAGTTTTCGGAGGAGGGAATGTCCTCCCAACGCTTTGCAATGGTATCCGTCAGTCTGCCCGAGGGATTCACATGCCCCATGAGGATGTCTGCCGCGGCAGAGGCACCCTCCTGTCCGGGAATCCAGACCATCAGCACGGCGCTGGGGGCGTAGGTATCCACCCACTCCATATCCATATGGCCGCAGACGTTCAGCAGAACGATGACCTTCTCAAAGTGCTTCTTAACCCCCGCCATCAGTGCGTGCTCCTCAGGAGACAGGTAATAGTCGCCGGGCTCCAGCTTCCGGTCACGGCCTTCTCCGGCCAGACGGGCAAGGGTGATGATGGCAACATTGCTTTCTTTTCTTGCCCGGGCAATTTGATCGTCAGAAAGAACCATCTCAGGAATGGTACCCCGACGCATATGAGGCGGTTCCTTTTCCACCTTCTTCTGCTCCAGAGCGCAGTATTCCGCGTACTGAGCGGCCAGATTACCGTTGACCACTGCGCCGGCATTTTCCATGGCCTCGGGCAGCTTCACCACATAGTCCGCAAAGGTGGATCCGGAACCGGAGCCCCCGTGGAGAAAGCCAATCTGCCCTACGCCAAACAGCGCAACCTTTTCCCCGGCGGACAGGGGCAGTGTGCCGTCATTTTCCAGCAGCACCATGCCCTCAGATGCAACCTCCCGGCCCAGCGCGATGCGCCTCTGCTCTTGGGTGGTGTAGTTTTCAAAGCCTTTTCCAAACTTTTTTGTTTCCATATTATTGCCTCCAGCTTATAGGTTCACGGTCTTGGAATAGAGAATCCGGTCGGATGCGCTGCCTACCATGACCTCCCGTCCCCCCTTGGACAGAATCCACTTGCCTTTTGTGCCGTCAGCACATTCTGTGATGGGTGCAAGGATGTCCCAGTAGCTGAGCTCCCGCTCCGTGATGGGAATGGTAATTCTGCGGCTTTCGCCGGGCAGGATATCCTCCACGCGCAGGAAACCGGCTAACTGCTTTTTCACCTTCTGAACGTGACCGGGTGCCTCCGGTGCGCCAAGATACGCCTGGACGATCTCATCGCCACCGGCGATGGTTGTTATTTTTTCCATAGGATCAGCTCCTTTTGAATCGTGTTTTACCAGAATTCCCGCAGGACGGAAATGTCCTCCCGGATGCAGTCGATGGGATTGTCGAGATGGTGTTCATCCCGCTCCAGAATAAAGGCTTTGCAGCCGTTTTCTTCGGAAGCAGCCATCAGAGCCTGATAATCTATGATGCAGTCCTTCATGGCGCCGCTGACAGACTTGATCCGCTCCATGGCAGCAAGCATTTCCGGAGCAGGCCCCAGGGGTTCCCCGGATGTGCCGGGCTCCGGCAGGGATAAGTGGAAGCTGCCATCTCCATCCGGAGGTGGAGCCATAAAGGGGACGCCCTCCGGACCAAGAATGCCGGTGCTGGCTTTTACATGCATCAGCTCCACACGTCCGGGATGCTGCTTTACAAAGGCGATTGGGTCAATTCCGGCACAGGCAGCCCATCCGGCGTCCATCTGCAGACAGACCCAATCGGGATCCGTATTGTTCAGCAGGGTTTCCACAAGGTACTCGTCCTGCTCTCTCCGCCATTCATGGGTGTGATTGTGATAAAAGAGCTTCAGCCCCTCTTTTTGAAGCGCCCTGCCCGCCCGGTTCAGCCGTTCGGCGGCCCACAGAGCTTGCTGACGGTTTCCGAAGGACACAAGGCTTGTCCCCGCAACATATTTGACCCCCAGCGCATGGAGCAGGTCAATATTCCGAAGACTGCCGTCTGCCGCTGGCCCCTCCATGGAGTCGATAATCTTCATGCCGTGGGCTTTCAGCGCGGCACTGTGTTCGACGGTCAGGGGCATCAGGAACTCAAGGCCCTGAAAGCCCAATTCCTTTGCCGTTTTTGTCATTTCCTCGATGGTCAGATTCATAGTCCCAAAGCTGTAGGTTGCGAGATATAGGTCTTTCATTGGATTCATCCTTTATTTCGTATCATTTGCAGCGAACTTCAGCTCCTCAAAAGCCTTTGTCTTTCGATAGACATGCAAGATTGCCGCCGCGCTTCTCTGAAGATCCCCAAGCAGGAGCTTTCCATCCCGGAGCGCAATGTGCATGAGATAGGTATCACTCTGGAAGGGAGCTGTGACTCCTTCAAATTCCATATCATTTACGGGATTCTCCAGCGGAATAAAGGGCACCGGCATGAGATTGTTGGAGGTGTTGCCAGGCATCACCAGATCGTTGCCCACCTGAGGGCAGATGGTGAGATCACGCCAACACAGGAAGAACCAGGGGGTATAGTCGTCCATGACAAAACCGCCCCATTTCCACTCGCCCCGAATCAGATGGGTCAGGAGATCATAGTTCTCACCGCAGTAGGTACCATTGATCTGATTGTAGGCACTCATAAAAGAGGCATTGGGATACTCCGACTGGGCGCACATCCGCCATCCGGGGAGATAGATCTCACGAAGGGTGCGCTCCGTCATAACCTCGTTGACCTCACCCCGGTTTGTCTCCATACCGTTGGCAGCAAAGTGTTTTGCACAGCAGAATACACCACCCTGACTCTGGACACCGGAGACCTCTGCGGTGAGCATGGTGCCGGTAATAACAGGATCCTCGGAATAGTACTGATAGTTCCGTCCGCCCAGTGGGTTCCGGTGGATGTTTGCGCCGGGGGCAAGCCAGATGGAGAGTCCTGCGGAGAGCATTTCCTCGCCAACGGCAACACCCATTTCCCGGACAAGGTCAGGGTTCCAACTCTGAGCCATAACCGTGCCGGAGGGCAGGATCACGGCACTGTATGCATCCGTCGTAGCCGAATTATCCGTAGCACCGGCCCAGATTTCGTCAAAGCCAAGGGTGATCCCGGGAGACTCGGGGCCGTCGGCCTGATAGACCTGGGGGATCAGTCGGGAGGTAATGAGATGCTTCGTGCCCTGATAGCTGGAAACGCCCTCCCGGCAGACGCTCAGGAGCGGACTGTCGGGGTCAAAGAGGTGCGCCGTCTGCTCCGAGGAAAGGCCGGTTACAAGGTCGGTAAGCTCTATGACAGAGAGTCCTGCCACGAACTGCGCCATCGTGATCCTTCCACTGTCCACATCTGCAAGGGTTGCGCCGGGCAGTGTATCGACCTCCTGATAGACCTCTTTTTTACCGGTATGGTTGGGAGAGGTGCGGTTTTTCCATGCGTGAGAATCTGTAGCCGGATCCCTGCTCACCAGTGTGGTGACGGTTGTGGAATCAAAGGAAGAACGGCTGTCAACAACCTTTTTCTTTAGAATCTCGGCGGGAATCGTCAGAAGGAAATCCGTTTTCTTATCCCAACACTTAAAGGAAAGCTCAGGATTCTGAATATCTTTATGGGTCAGAAGGCCATTTTTCAGAACCTCTGCATCATCGCCGGGCAGTCTCTCGTCGTTTTTAATCTCAAAAAGCCCCTTGGTGCAGATCTCAGTGGTAACGGTTTCGTCAAGTGTAAGCACTGCGGCAACCGAAGTATTCCGGGAACTGTTGCCCACCCGGAGGAAGTATTCTCCCGCCTGAAGGAGGAAACAGTCCGATTCTTCATCATAGGAGGCCATGGAGCTGATGGGGAAAGTGATTTCTACCAACTCTGTTTCTCCGGGAGCAAGCTCTCTGGTCTTTTGGTAGCCGGACAGCACCTGATAGGGGGTCTCCAGCTTTGCGGTACCGCGGGTGTCCCGAAAGGATGTATAGACCTGAACGACCTCTTTTCCGGAAACACTGCCGGTATTTGTGACAGAGGCGGAGAGGGCCACAGCAGAAGCGTCCTCCTTGAGGGTAACTGACTCCGTTTTCATAGTAAAGTCAGTGTAGGATCGGCCAAAACCGAACGGATAGGCAACCTCCATGTTGAAGGTGTCAAAGTAACGGTAGCCATTGTAAATGCCCTCGAAGAAGTATTCGTTGTCGCCGAAGCTCTGGAAGTTGGTATGACCTGCCTCACCGAAGGTAGCGGCGGAGGGGTAATCCTCATACCGAAGCGCCCATGTATCCGTCAGCTTCCCCGAGGGGGTAATGTCACCCCGGAGCACGCTGACTGCCGCATCGCCGTTTCCTTCGCCCCCCAAACCGATCAGAAGAACGGCGCCAATGCCGCCGGGGATCTCCTCGTTGATGGCAGTATAGGTGGAATAGAAGTCGGTGACTGCACAGACGTTGAGAACCAGAATGACATTTCCATAGGTTCTGGCCAGCGTGTGCAGGGTTTCTTTTTCTGTCTCCATCAGCAGATAGTCACCGGGGATACACTTGCGGTCAGCACCCTCGGCACTGTCTCTGCGGAGGACGTAGAGGACATAGCCGGGAACTTCATCGGAAAGCTGAGTTCCCTGTTCGTCAGTCAGCAGGGTATAACCTGCAGCAGATAATGCATCACTGAGATTGCTGTGAAAGCTCGGGAGCTTTTTCGGAATATGGCCGAAGCCGGGCGGAGGGGCATTCGGCGCAGAACCGGGGCCAGCAGGCCCATCCGGTCCTACTGCTGGAGGACCAAACATACCTCCAGCGGAGGCTCGGGTCTGGAATGCACCATTGCCGTACAGGGCCACGGTACCGGATTTCTTTATGGGAAGAATCCCATTGTTTTCCAGCAACACAATTCCCTCGGCGCTGAGCGCCCGGGATATGCGGCTGTGGTGCTCCAATGCGGAAATACAGCTTCTATTTTCCATACTGTTCACTCCTTGTGAATCGTCACGTTCCTAACTATATTGTACGTTCCTCCGGGAACAGCCACAACCGACACTTTTCAAAGTGATGAATCAATTCTCTGAACGCAGACGCTTTGAAAAGTGTCGCTTGTTTTTCGGTTTTGTCAGTAGAGAATATTTCGGATAGAAATTATACTTAGAATGACATGATAAGGACGAAACGGAGGAACTTCCATGCATGACTTTTATCCCACGCTGCTCTCACCGCTGGCTGTTGGAGGCAGAGTGCTGAAAAATCGAATGATCTGTCCACCCAGCGCACCGGGTACCATTCAAGGCCCCCAGAACTATCCCTCGGAAACCTTGATTCAGTATTATGCTGACAGAGCCAGAAACGGCGCCGCCATTGTCACCTGCAGCGGCGGCTATCTCCATCAGCCGGATGCTCAGGGACACATGTGGGGCTACAACGTCACCCAGGGGCTGACCCAGAACATGATGAGCCAGATGGCCGAGGCTATTCACCTCTATGGCTCTCTTGCCCATGGGTTTCTGATTGGCTTTCCCCAGTCGGGCTACGATGTGTCAAATTTCGACCCGGAGAAAAACAGCGAGATTCGGTTTATGCTGTCGGAGCCCTTTGTGGAGATGCCAAATGAGATGGTCTATGAAACCATTGACACCTACATCAAACAGGTAAAAGCCTTCCGGGAGTGCGGCTTTGACGGGGTGAACATTCACATGTGCTACCGGTTCTCACTGACTGCCCGGTTCCTGTCTCCCATGACCAATCTGAGAACCGACGAATTCGGTGACAGCCTCCAAAACCGTATGCGCTTTGCAAAGCTCCTCTGCGGGGGTATCAAGAAGGCCTGCGGACGGGATTTCCTCATTGAAGTGACCATTTCCGGCCATGATCCCGTGGCGGAGGGCTGGACGATTCAGGATTCCATCACATTTTCAAAAGAGATGAAGGGACTAGTGGATATTATGACTGTCCGCTCCTCCACCCTTGATCCCCAGCATCCTACCGGTTACGAGGAAAACCCCCGGCCCTGGGCACACATGGCGGAGGAGATCAAAAAGGGTTCCCCCGAAATTGCCGTTGCCGCATCCTCCGGCCTCTTTGACCCGGACGCCAATGAGGAAATCCTTGCCTCCGGGAAGGCGGATCTTGTGTCCATGGCCCGGGCCTTTATCAGCAATCCCCGGTACGGAGAATGCGTTCAGAAGCATAAGCCCCAGGATTTGATTCCCTGCATCCGCTGTAACAAGTGTATCAACCGGGGCCCCAGCGAATCCTGGCTGACGGTCTGCACCGTGAATCCCCGCCGGGGCATGGAGCCGTTTATGGACAGGCTGAAGCCCAGCGGGAAGCAGAAAAAGGTCGCCGTCATTGGCGGCGGACCCGCGGGCATGGTAGCGGCGCTGACCGCCGCGGAGCAGGGACATACCGTGCATCTTTATGAAAAAACAGACCGTTTGGGCGGTTTGCTGAAACACACGGATCATGTATCCTTTAAGTGGCCTCTGCGGGACTATAAGGACTATCTGATCCGCAAGGTACGGGAGAACGAGAAAATCACCCTGCATTTGTCGGCAAACGTGACTCCGGAGGAGCTGGATGCCCAGGGCTTCGACACAGTGCTTGCAGCCACAGGCTCCCTTCCCGCCAAGCCGCCCATCCCCGGCATTGAGAGCGGAAATGTCCGTTTCGCCGTGGATATCTTCGGGCATGAGGAAGATCTTGGCAGGAACGTGGTGGTCATCGGTGGCGGTGAAGTGGGCGTAGAAACTGGTATCTATCTGGCAAGAGCCGGACATTCCGTTACAGTTCTTGAGATGACAGATATGCTTGCCCGGGAATCCAACCGGGGGCACTACTATTCCATGGTACAGGCCGCCTGGGAGAAGGAAGAGAACTTTCGCTATATTTTGAACGCAACATGTACAGGAATCTCTGAAACGGTGGTTCAGTATCGGGATGCCGAGGGTCAAGAACATCTGCTGCCTGCGGATTCCGTGGTGATTTCCGCCGGAATGCGGGCACAGAC
>JAQXMD010000038.1 GCA_029012465.1 Oscillospiraceae bacterium
AATGGTCATTCTGAGCCAGTGCGCACACTGGCGTAAGAATCTCCCAGCTATCGAAACGAGGAAAAAACCTCCCACAAGGGACCATATCGAAAAACGAGGCGTACTGCAACCCATTCGCAGTACGCCTCAAACATTTCATTATGCGGGAATGATCTCAATCAGATAGCCGTCCGGGTCCTGAATGAAGTATACAGGCTCTGTCTCCGGGTCCCGGACAATGCAGCCCATCTTCTCATGGAGCGCATGGGCCGCCTCCATATCCTCCACGGAGAAGGCCACATGGAACTCGTTGTCCCCCTGAGAATAGGGCGCGGTTCTGGCGGGCACATAGCCCAGCTCCAGTTCATGGGCGCTTTCCCCATCAGACACAAACACCAGTGTGGCGTCCATGTCGCTGGGATGCATGGTGCGGACGGGCTTCAGTCCCAGCGCCTCCTCATAGAATTTCAGGGAACGCTCCAGATCGGACACAAAAACGCAGTTGTGGGCAAAACGAAACTTCATGATGTACGCTCCTTACATCTGCATACCGCCGCAGACAGGCAGTGCGCAGCCGGTGATGTGGCCGGACATATTCGAGCAGAGGAATACCACGGCGTCGGATACATCGGCGGTAGTGCCCAACTTGCCCATGGGGATCACGTTGTTTACCAGGAAATTCACATCCTGTGCCCCTGCGCCTACGGAGTCCGCCATCAGGTTGGTGCCGTCGGTGGGGCCGGGGCAGATCACGTTGACACGAATGCCCGCCTTGGCGTTTTCCACGGCGGCAGTCTGAGTGATGGCGATGACGCCGGCCTTGGAGGGACCATAGGCGCCGAAGCCGGGCGCCATGTGGAGGCCGCCGATGGAAGAGGTGTTGACAATGGCGCCGAAACCCTGCTTGTTCATCTGGATCAGCTCATATTTCAGGCAGTGGAACATGCCGGTGAGGTTGGTGGAGATGACCTTCAGCCAGTCTGCCTCCGTGACCTCTGTGAGGGGTGCAAAGGGAATGTGAACCCCGTCAGCGCCGCAGCCTGCATTGTTGAAGGCAAAGTCCAGCGCGCCAAAGGTCTCCACAGTGGTGTCTATGGCAGTTTTGACGGATTCCTCATCTGCCACATCGCAGGGAACAAAAATGGCCTCGCCGCCGGCTTCCTTTACCATGCGGACGGTCTCGGCGGCAGCATCGGGACGGCGGGCGGCAACGGCCACCTTGCAGCCCAGTGCGCCAAATCGGACGGCTGTGGCCCGGCCCATGCCGGAGGCTGCGCCGGTGACGAACAGAACCTTACCCTTGAATTCTTCAAACATTGTGATTTCTCCTTTGTAATGGTGGGATTCGCCCGTGGAAGGGCTGCTTTCTTATGTACATCATACTACAGAACCGGAAAAATACAAATCCGAAATGCTGATTTCGGTATGGTTTTTTCGTTATAGCCGGTGCATAACCTTTGATGGCTCGTTCTCTAAATGTATATAGATTATTCATGGGATCGACACAAAAGTGTGGTAATAATACAAGTAAACCATTTTGCGAAATGACGATCCATGGGAGGCGGCATGATGAAAAACAGGCTTCGCGGCATCCGACTCATCGGGCTGCTGATTCTCTGTATGATGCTATACTGCGTACCCGGAATGGCAATAGAGGATACCGCCCTGAAGGGAAAATCCATTCTGTTCTTCGGGGACAGTCTCACCGCCGGCTACGGCCTTGAAAATCAAAACGACAGCTGGTGCAATCTGCTGGAAACGGTGTTCGGCATGAAGGTGACAAATGCCTCTGTCAGCGGCTCCACCGTGTCCGCTGGGCTGACCTGGTACGAGGATAAATGGTATGAGGGCTTTGACCCCATGAGCCGCCGGGAAATTCCCAAAGGAAATTTTGACATCATCTTTGTGGAAAGCGGCGGAAACGACTGGTACAACAATCTGCCCCTTGGGTCTGTGGGGGATATGACAGACAAAACCTTCTGCGGAGGCCTTCAGACCACCTTCCGGCGGCTGAAAAAAGCCCACCCAGAGTCCACCATTGTATTTATGTCCGCCTGGGAGGACAACTGTGGTCCCAACTGGTTCCGGCACAATCTGGGGGATTACACCATGGCTGCCGCCAGAATCTGTGAAGAGATGGGGATTCAGTGGTTCCCGGCCTTTGATGCCTTTATCAGCGGCATCCACACAAACGACCCCGCGTTCCGGGAGCTGTTCTGTCTGGACGAAACAGACCGCTGGCATCTGAACCCCGAGGGGCACCGGCTGTTCCTGCCGGTGATTGCCAGCTGGCTTCGGTGGGAGATCTACGGCGAAGATCCCACGGAGGATGTGCCCTCCCTGTGGATGCTTCCCCCGGGACTTGTGGGAATGATACGGAACGGGAATCAGAATACGGATACAATCAGGACTTAGCATAGGGGGCTGCCGCAGGGAACTGCGGCGGCTTTTCTTTGTTTCGGGACTCCGAACACGGATATTTCTGATGATTTATGTGGTTTACATAACTTTGTAGGGGCGAGTATTACCCGCCCGTCTGTACCGGCTTCTATTTTGGCGTTTTCTCTTGGGGGGAGGCGTCCTCGACGCCCCGTTTTCCGAACGTGGCCTCGTTCACGGGATGTCCGGGAGGCAGTCGCCTACACCCCTTGATGGATTTTTGGAAAAAAGCTGCCCCGAATACTCGGGACAGCTTTTTTGATACGATCTTGCAATCAGAAATGAACCACTTTAATGAGGTTGGTGGAGCCGCTGATGCCAACGGGAATACCGGCAGTGA
>JAQXMD010000039.1 GCA_029012465.1 Oscillospiraceae bacterium
TTCTCTGATTGCCTTTCGGAAACGCACATGATATACTCAAATTGTGATGTGACAGAAGAGAAAGAGGATACCATATGACGATTCATGCGTGTTATCAGCAATTGGGCGGCGACTTCGCAGCGGTGGAAACACGGCTGCGAAGTGTCAGCCTTATCACAAAATTCATTGCAAGGTTTTTGGATGACGGCAGCTTTTCCCGGCTGTGCCGGGCCATGGACAACGGACAGCGGGAAGAGGCCTTCCGGGCGGCACATACGCTGAAGGGTGTCTGTGCAAACCTGGGCTTCGACCGGCTCAGCGCCTCGGCAGGCCAGTTGGCGGAGCTGCTGCGTGGGGAAGGCAACGATATTCCGGAAGACGCTGTTCCGATTCTGGATACGGTAAAGCGGGATTATGCGTTGACGGTGAACGCCATCCGTGCCTATCTGGACGCGAATAGCCAGGCATGAGCCTTCCCACCGGAAGGCAGAAAGACTCTCTGAGACATGGGGCAGGGGGCTGTCATGCTAGCTGTGTGCCGTCTGGAGATTTTCCGCAATTTCCTGTTCAACCTCGTCCATGACGATCGGTTTTGACAAATGTCCGTTCATGCCCGCGTCCAAAGAGGCCTGAACATCCTCGGTGAAGGCGTTGGCGGTCATGGCAATGATGGGAATACTGGAGGCATCTGGGCGATCCATGGCACGGATCGCCTTTGTGGCTTCATAGCCGTTCATCTCCGGCATCATAACATCCATAAAGATGAGGTCGAAGGTGTCCGGCGGATTGTCCGCGAAGAGCTTTACCGCTTCCTTTCCGTTGGCGGCCCGGGTCACATGGATTCCCAGTTCCTCCAGCTGCGCCATTGCGATTTCCACATTCAAATCGTTGTCCTCTGCCAGGAGAATCTTCACACCCTCCAGATTCCCATGCGCGGTGAGGTCATTCCGCTTCTGGACATTGCTTTCGGCGGTCTTTTCCAGAGGCAGCTCCACGGTAAAGGTTGAGCCAACCCCCTTTTGGCTCTTCACAGAAATGGTTCCTCCCATCAGGTCCACATACCGCTTTGTGATGGCCATTCCCAGACCGGTGCCCTTATACTGCGTCCGCGCACTGGTTTCCTCCTGAGAAAACTCATCGAAAATACGCTCGACAAATTCCTCACGCATACCTACGCCGGTATCCGTCACCCGATAGCGCACAATCACTTGCCGGTCATCTCTGCCGGGATGATAGCTGACTTCAAAGGTGATGGTACCGCCGTCTTCCGTGAATTTCACCGCGTTGCCAAGAATATTTACCAGCACCTCCCGAATACGCACGGCGTCAGCCAGCACATAGGGTGTTTCCGGTGCCTTAAGATCAGCGTGAAAAACGATGTTCCGGTCGGACAGAAAGCCTTGCATAATGCTCAGCGCCGTGTCAGCCACCGCCGTGATATCCACGGGAATGGGCGCGAATTGGATCTTACCGCTTTCAATGCGGCTGATATCCAGCACATCGTCGATGAGGGTCAGCAGATGCTCGGAGCTGTCGCTGATTTTCCGGAGACAGTTCTCCGCCTCCGGCCCGGGAGATTGCTTCAGCGCGATATTGGTATAGCCGATGATTGCGTTCAAAGGTGTACGAATGTCGTGGGACATATTGTTCAGGAAGGTGGTCTTTGCCCGGTTTGCGTTCTCCGCGGTATTGACCGCGTCCTCCAGCTCCTGATGGATCTTTTTGTCCTTGGTCCGGTCAGACAGATCGAGAATGTATTTTTTCTCCCCCTGAATGTCCGTGCAGAATACGACCACCCGGAACCAAAGCACCTGACCGGATTTCTGATGGATATACTCACGGTCCCATTCCCGCTGCTCGCCGGGCAGAATCGTTGACAGCTGGTCCAGAATATGGACTGATTCGTCCGGCCGGAGCAGATGCTCGAGCTCAAAGATGCTGCTTTGGACCTGCTGCGCTGAAATGCCCAGCAGCTTCTCGATATTGGGGCTGACGTATTCCACACGAAGGTTTTTTGCGTCTACCATCAGGAAAACATCGTCCACGTTGCTGGACAGCTTGGCAAATAGCTCATTACGGGCAAGCAGCTCGTTGTCCTTCCGCTTCAGCTTTTGCCGGTTTTGCTGGACCATCAGCAGCAGGAGCGCCATCGCCAGACCGAAGGTGATGAACGAAACCACCAACATGGTCGTGGTCTGGAGCTTGTTCATACTGGAATTGACCACAGCGGTGGGAACCACGCCCAGCACCGTCCAGTCCTGAAAATTCGCGGATTCATAGACCAGATAATAGGATTTCCCGTCTACAGCAAAGACGGTGGAACCGGAATTGCCGGCAAGAAAGTCCTCGTGCAGGGCAGCGATGTCCTCCTCGGTCAGGTTTTCTGATTCTTCCAGCAGCGCCAGAAAGTTGTGAATATGCTTCAAGCTCCCGCTGCCGTTGTCCACAACGATCCGACCGTCGGGCAGGATCGCGAAGGTGCCGGCCTGTCCGGCAAAGGCGGAGATCTTCAGGGCCTCCACCATGTCGGAGTTGGTAAAGGTGATGGCAATGGCTTCGTAGTCAAAGCCCCGATAGCAGCCCTGTTCAGCGGGAACGGCAAAGACCATGATCTCCGGCTGATCCGGCACAACGGAGTTGACGACCACCGGCTGCTGCTCCAGGATCAACACCGAAAGCTGCTGCCGCAGATCCAGATAGCCCCGTTCCCCCTCCAGCGTCATATAATCGCCGTTCCGGGAGATGAAATAGAAATCGGTGAAATGGCTTTCTTCCCGGGCCTGGTTCACATAGGCCACAATGCTTGCTTCGCTTTCCGCTTTTGCCAGATAGGGTGCCCACATTCGCATCCGGCTCCAGTTGAAGGAGACCAGATTATACAGGGCCTGATTGGCCTGATGAAATATTTCAACCAGGTGGGCGGTGCTCTCCTCATAGATTGTCTGAGACACGAAGCCAAAATAGGCAACACCACCCCAAATCATGCCCAGGGCCAACAGGGCCGCCAGCAGCATGACGAGCAATCGCGTTTTCATGGCACCGCCCTCCTCTCGGCGAAATTTCGGGTGCTCATTCACCCGTAAGAATGGTCACATACTCCGTGGGCGCCAGAAATTGCTTTGTTTTTTCCAGCGCCTCCTGCATGCACTCCTGGCTGGAGAAATCGTCCATCAGGTACACCTCACGCTTGGACTTCAGATCCTCGGGCATGGGGCAGTTGCAGAAGGTCTCATGCTCCAGGAAGACATCTGCGCCCACCAGCAGCATGGTGTAGGTGGCGTTGTCGTCCAGGGGCTTGCCGTCCACGGTGATCTCCTCCAGGTGGAACCTGCCCTTTTCCGGCTCGGTGACTGTATAGCTGAGGCCACTGGTGACGGGCATCAGATTGCGGTGAAGGATGGGATTGGAACCGTCCTCCTTCACGTTCACCAGCCATTCCATGATTCGGCGAACCTCCTCACCGGTGTATTCCCCCCGATAGATGGAATTTCTGGCGGTCAGAACCCACTTGGCCTGTTGCAGGGTATAGGCTCCGGCATAGATGGAGGTGCTGGCCACGGGGGAATAGCCGATGGCGATCTGGTCCCCCATGGACTCCCGAATGGTATTCATCAGGGAAGAGGCCGCGGCGCTGCCGTGAATGCCGAAGTCGTTGGAATAGGCAACCTTCTGGGTAAACAGAACCTCTTCCGCCTCCGGGTCCACATAGTCGATGATCTGGGCGTTGAAGGCTTCATAGGCGCTCTTTGCGTCATATTCGCCGGTCATCATCCTGTGACCCACATCCTGAGATACGGCAAACACCTCGGTGGAGGCCAGCCGCACATACAGGTGATTGCTGTCGATGTACTCCTGCGCATACTGGAGCGCAGGCGAGGAGGAAATATTCACTTCCTTATTGTAGGACAGGACGGAGGTGCCGGCGGCAACGTGCTTCTGCCCCTCCTCACTGAAGATGGCCATTAGGACCTCCATGACGGCTTGCCGCTTGGCATCGTCCGCCTCGACGGTTTTGGAAACCGCCAGCTGGCACATGGGATAGGTCAGAAGCCAGTTGTCCTCAGAGGTCTCGCCAAAATAGGGCAGGATCACGCTGTTAAGACCGTCTTCGTTTGAGATGTTGTCCGCCAGAGCAGCGGTGTTGCGGATCATCGCGGTCTGTCCCGCCCGGTAAGCCTCAGTGACCGCAGTGAAATGCAGCTCCTCGTCCCCGGGCTGAAAGCGGACATCCTTCAGGAACTGCTCATACTTTTCAAAGACCCTGGGCCAAACCACATCGTCCAGACCAACCTGACTGCCCTCGGCCTCACTTTCATAGGCCATGCGCCACTGGGTGCCCTCCAGGCTCATCAGCTCCGGGATGGCGCAGCCCTGTATGGTTTCCAGACAGGAATAGTCATAATACCAGTCGGTCTGGAAGCCCTTGATGCCCAATTCCTCGAAGGCGTCGATGGCCGCCACGAACTCGGAATAATTGGTAGGCAGAGGAATGTGATACTGGTCAAAGAGATCCTTGTTGGCCATGATGGAGTCCACCTCGGCGCACATGGGCAGCCAGCGGATGGCGCCGCCGGTTTCCCGGTTGACCTCCAGATAGCTGCTGTAGAAGGTGCCCGCCACCTCGGTCTGGCTGAGATCCATCAGATGGTCAGCAAGAGGCGCCGCATCGTTCAGAGAAAACCGGCGGCATGTGATGATATCCGGAATCTCCTCGCCCCGGGCCAGCAGATCCTTGTAGTACTCCATTGTGTTGAAGCTCTGAACAAAGGTGAAATCAATGTCCGGGAATTCCTCCTCCAACCAGGGAGACAGCTCCTTGAACATGGACCGGTCCCACATATACATGGAGATGGAGATCCTGTCACCGGTTCCCGCTGCTTCGGGCGCGGCCTCCTGCTGGCTGGGAACTGCCTGCCGGCCTCCACAGCCAGCCAGTATCGTTGCTGCCATAACAACGGCCAGCAATAAACGCAGTGTATTTTTCATCTGTATGTTTCCTTTCTCTTCATTTGTTTACATGTGAACATATCGTTTGTTCTATGAAATCATAATCGCAACACACGATGCCATGTAATCTGGCTTTTTTCCTGGCGGATTGCGCGTTCCTTCATTTTGCACGGCAAGTTCTCATTATATCGTTTTCCGGTATTCTTTGCAAGCGGGACGTACCCGTTGGCATCCGATGCTGCTTTCCCGGTGCGTTGGCTTCCTCTGCAAAGTGCTCTGTTCCTTCCGTTCCAATGGCAGAATGTTCTTCTGGCACGGTTGCCCATCGCGTCCCCGCCAAAAGTCGGGGGCGCTTTTTCACCTTTCCAATAACCCAAACCGCAATGCTGGTGAATCTACAGCAAAACAGGAGTCAAGCTTCTGCCGGGCCAATCAGACTGCGCAGAACCTGACTCCTTTTCATCTTCATAATATGAGCTTAAACATCAATACTTAATCTGTCACATCATTCAAATGAAAAGGGGGATTCAGTATAATGAATATGCTCACGAAATAGATAGGAGGAGGGGTGCCAATGCTGACAACAGCTGAAATGGAGCAATGTTCGTTAGATACAGCGCTGATTGGAAAGCGGATCAAACAGGCAAGAAAAGCGAAGCATCAAACCCAGGAGCACCTGGCGGGCCTTTGTGATTGCACACCAACTCATATCTGTAACATTGAAAATGGGAAAATCGGAATATCGCTGGAGCTGCTTTTCAAGATCAGTATCATACTTGGGAAAAGTATGGATTACTTTGTGATGGACCATCCGGGTGTGAATCCCGCAATCAAAATCAACGCGGAGATTGCCCCAAAATTGACACAGTGCGATTCGCAGATGCTGGATATGGTCGATCACTTTTTGGACAGCTTGATTTCATTCCGGGATGATTTGAGCAGAAGGCTTTCGGAGACGAACCGTACATAACATGATCTATCTCAAGCCGAACCGGTGCATCTGATGGAAAGCGCGGATGGCGTTTCAGCAGCCGGCAGAAAGCCCGTGGGCCAGTATTGCAAGGAACTGGGATGGTTTTGGCATGGTGTCGAATGAACGGCCTGCGATCTGTTCCAGTGTATGCTGAGAGTTTCTCCAGGCCCGGTGAAGCGAGGTCCTGATGTTCCGCTCCACCGACTTCCAGGTTGTGCCGCATCTTCTGGCTGTTTCGGGATAGAGCCATTTCGTTACCATACGCAGGGACTCCGGTTCCTGCACGGCAATCTCAAGGGCCACCACCATCTGCTGGTATCCGGCATAGTTTTCCGTCAACCCAATTGCATATAGCATCTTTTTAATTTCCATATCCATAATTCCCTTCAAATCTGTTGTCTGTTGTTTGGAGGTTTATTCCGCCAGATAATCTTCCACCACATCGGAAAGGTGGGGGATGGATATGTTCAGTTGGGTGCATAGAGCTGCAAAATGTTCCGCATCCCTTTTGCATAGAAAGATATCGGGAATGTAGGCAATGACATTTCGCCCGCTGCCGCTGGTCTGCCAACCCTTAATTCCCCACGCTGTGTACATCCCAGTGTTCGGGTCATAATGCCGTTCCTTTACCGCCTGATACTTCATCATATGTGCGTCCCCCCTTTCCCTCACATGGTCGCGGTGAATATCTGGAATTTTATCACAAAAAACAGGTTTAGACCGTATCACTGGAATATTTACAAAAAAC
>JAQXMD010000040.1 GCA_029012465.1 Oscillospiraceae bacterium
AAGCGGGCCTTCTTAAATGGCCGGATGGATCTTACCGCCGCAGAAGCCGTGATCGATCTCATTGAGGCGGAGACTGCTGACGCTGCCGCCAATGCGGCGGGACAGGTGGGGGGCGCACTGCTCCGGCGGCTGGAGCCGGTGTATGACACCCTGATCTCCGTTATGAGTCATTTTCACGCAGTGCTGGACTATCCCGACGAGGACATTGATGATTTTTCTCTGATTCGCTACAGCCAGACTCTCCGGGAGCAGCGGGAGCTGCTGGACCGGCTTCTTGCCACCTGTCAGCGGGGCAGCATTCTGAAAAATGGTGTCAAGGCCGTGATCCTGGGCCGTCCCAATGCGGGAAAATCCAGCCTGCTCAATGCCCTGGCGGGCTATGAGCGGGTCATTGTCACGGACATTCCCGGCACCACCCGGGACACCGTGGAGGAAAAGCTGAAGCTGGGAGGCGTGGTACTGCGGCTTTCGGATACCGCCGGCATCCGGGAAACCGAGGACACCGTGGAGCGGATTGGCGTTCAGCGGGCTTTGGCTGCCGCAGAGGAGGCAGAGCTTGCGCTGGTGGTGCTGGATGGCACCATGCCCCTGACCCTTGAGGATGAAATTGTGATCGAGGCAGGCAGCAGGGCAAAAAATGCCGTCTGCGTCATCAGCAAGGGGGATCTTCCCCAGCAGATCAGCTCCGAAGCGCTGCCCTTCCGGCACATTGTGACTGTCAGCTCCAAAACCGGCGACGGTCTGGAGGCGCTTTCCCGGGTGGTATCCGACCTTTACGCCACGGACATGCCCTGTGACGGCACCATGATCACCAACGCCCGCCATCAGGGAGCCCTGACCGCTGCCCGGGATGCCATTCTCCGGGCGGAAGGCTCCATGGAGCTGGGGGAGACCCCGGATGCGGTGCTTCTGGACGTGGAGGAGGCGCTGGAGGCCATGGGCGGCCTTTTGGGCAAGACCATGCGGGAGGATATCACGAACGACATTTTCTCCCGATTCTGCGTGGGGAAATAAGCCTGCTGAAAGAGATAAATGACACCAAACGGTGCTGCCTCTGTGATCGTTCAGGGCGGCACCGTTTTCCGTTCGCCCGGCATGGACATTGACGAGTACGCTCCCAACTATGCGCTCCAGCATCAGAGTCCGGGTGCCAAGACGCAGGGCTGACGTGATGTTGTGGGTAATCATCATGGTGGTAATGTGTCCTTCGGCGACGATGTCCCGGGTCAGGGTCAGCACCTTCTCCGCCGTGACCGGGTCCAGAGCGGCCGTGTGCTCATCCAGACGAATGCGGCCCCGGTCACAGCGGAAGCTGCCTGCAATGGCCCAGAAATGTGCTGTACTCCGGCCATTTTTTGTGCTATACTGTAGCAAACAGGAGGCGATTATTATGACAGAAGAAATTACTCTGAAAAACGGCTCTGTGCTGGTGTCCGTCACCGGCTACAGCGGCGAAAGCGATTTTTATGCCATGTATGACATCATCAAGGAGCTGCTTCAGCCGGAGCATGCCACCTACGGTGTGGACAGCATGTGCGTGGACGGTTCCTTCCGGAAGGACGGCATTCTGGTTCGTATGAGCAGCGAATGCGTCACCGATTTCTGCTGCTTCCACTACGATGCCGCGAATCTCTCCCAGGAGGAGATCACAAAAATCAAGGACTGGATTCAGCAGATCGTCACCGAGCTTCACAGCCGGCTGCCCAGATAACATATGTCCCCGGGGGTGCTGCAGCATACAGTGCAGCACCCCCAATAATTATCCATGTTTCCACTTTATATAAAAGTGTGGGGGTATTTCCTCCAAATTGTGAACAATTTGTGTCTAAAATATACCGGTCGAACAAAAAAACAATTGCAAAATATATGCCCTTATACTATAATGTCCGTAAGATTTGGCCAACCTTTTGGCTAAACTGCCCATAAATGAAACGGGGGTATTAAATTGCCTGAACCAAAAACACTCATAACCTGTGAAGGCATCAAGAAATACTTCCCCGGTGTCAAGGCTCTGGACGGAGTATCCTTTGATGTTCGCGTGGGCGAGTGCCACTCTCTCTGCGGAGAGAACGGCGCCGGTAAATCCACCCTCATCAAGGTTCTCACAGGTGCCCACGCCCGGGATGGCGGCGACTATCAAATTGATGGCAAGACCGTGAACTTCAAGTCCACGCAGGAAGCCATTGCCATGGGTGTCTCCTGTGTCTATCAGGAGCTGTCCATTGCGCCGCAGCTGGATGTCGCTCACAACCTTTTCATCGGCAACCTGCCCATGAAGGGGCATCTGGTGGATCACAAAACCCTGTACGCTGAAACGGAACGGATTCTGAAGGAGCTGGATATGCCCATTTCCGGCAAGACCATTGCCGGTGACCTGTCTGTTGGTCAGCAGCAGATGATCGAGATCGGACGTGCCCTCACCAGAGACGCACGGCTCATTATCATGGACGAGCCCACCTCCTCCCTGTCCGAGGCAGAAACCGAGACCCTCTTCAAAATCATCAAGAAGCTCCAGGGTCAGGACATCGCCATCGTGTACATCTCTCACAAGCTGGACGAGGTCATGTATCTGTCTGACCGCATCACCGTCATCCGGGACGGTCAGAATATCATCACCGCCAACAAGGAAGACATCACCCAGGATCAGCTGATCGCCCACATGATTGGCCGTCCCCTGAAGAACCTGTATCTCAAGGAGCCTGCGGAGATCTCCGAGGTTATGCTGGATGTCCGCAATCTGACCCGCAAGGGTGTGTTTGAGGATATCACCTTCTCCGTCCGCAAGGGCGAGGTCGTGGGCTTCTTCGGACTGGTGGGCGCAGGCCGCAGTGAGATCATGCGGGCCATCTTCGGCGTGGACAAATACACCTCCGGCGAGGTTCGCGTTGACGGTAAGAAGCTGAAGAGCGGCGACCCCTCCAAGGCCATCAGCGCCGGCATCGGCTTCTGCACAGAGGACCGGAAAAAGGAAGGTCTGGCTCTGAAGCTGTCCATTCTCCTGAATATGACACTGGTTCGCCTGCCCCTGCTGGCAAAGCTTGGCGTGATCAAGAGAGCCTCCCAGAAAACCTCTGCCGACAAATATATGGAATCCATCTCCATTAAGGCCCCCACCGTGGCACAGCTGGTGGGCAACCTGTCCGGCGGCAACCAGCAGAAGGTGGTCGTGGCAAAGTGGCTGATGATGAATCCCAAGGTTCTCATCGTGGATGAGCCCACCCGCGGCATTGACGTTGGCTCCAAGTCCGAAATCTACGGACTGCTGTCCGACCTGGCCAAGGAGGGTATGGCCATTGTGGTGGTTTCCTCCGAAATCGAGGAAATCATGGGCGTATGCGACAGCGTTGTTACCATTTTCGAGGGCAAAAAGACCGCCCAGCTAAAAATCACCCCGGAGCTGACCCGTGAAGAGGTTCTGGCCTGTGCACTGGGCGCTTCCACAGGAAAGGAGGCTGATGCACAATGACCGATAAAAAGGCCGCCACCCTGAAAAAGGAAGGCTCCCTGTGGAGCCGGTTCATGAGCCTCAACGGCTCGGCTGTGTTTATCGCCATGCTGATCATTATGGTGATCTTTGAGATTTACCTGCATATTGTCAAGGGCGAATCCGGTCTGCTGTTCATCAGCGGCTCCAACATTATGAGCATTCTCCGTCAGCAGGCCTATGTGGGCATCATTGCCTTCGGCCTGACGCTGGTTATGATTACCGGCAACATCGACCTGTCCGTGGGCAGCATGCTCACCTTTATGTGCTGCGTCTGCGCCAAGATTATGATGACCACCGACAACGGTCTTCTGGGCATCTTCGGCACCATCGCCATTGGCGCTATATGCGGTCTGGTCAATGGTGTGCTGGTGAGCTATGTGAAGCTCAACTCCTTCATCACCACCCTGGGCACCAGTTCCATCTTTACGGCGCTGGCACTGCGGCTGTCCTCCGGTACCGTTCTGGTAATCCCGGATAACTGCGATCCCCTGTTCCAGGCCGTGGGCGTTTCCTCCTTCGGACCCATTCACATTCTAATCGTATGGTTTGTTGTTGTGGCTCTGATTCTGGGCTTTATCCTGTCCCGGACCGTATTTGGCCAGCAGCTTTATACCATCGGCGCCAACCCAACAGCAGCCCGGTTCTCCGGCATCCGCTGCAAGCGCAATACCACCGCTGCCTATATCATCACCGGTATCTGCGTTGGTCTGGCGGCTGTTCTCATGATGGCAAATGTAAAGAGCTCCAATCCCCAGGCCTCCAACGGCAAGGAAATGGACATCATTCTGGCCATCGTTCTGGGCGGCGTGGCCATCAGCGGCGGTAAGGGCTCCGTTTGGGGCACCATCATCGGCGTGCTGTTCTCCGGCGTTCTGACTGCGGGCTTCACCCAGATGAACATGTCCACCTATCTCCAGTGGGTAATCATGGGCATTATCATGGTCTTTGCCCTGTCCCTGGACGTGATGAAAGAAAAGGGGGTTACACTGTGGAAAAAGAAGTGAGTACCGTGGACCGCAAGAAACAGCTCATTCGCCAGATCAAGGATAACAACTCGGTTCTGATTCTGGTGCTGCTGCTGGCAGTCTGCTTCCTGTTTGTGGACGGCTATAAGAACGGCTTCTACAATGTAATCGTCTATTCCAGCATCTACGGCGTGATCTGTCTGGGCCTTGGCCTGGTCATGATTACCGGCAACATCGACCTTTCCGTGGGCTTCCAGGCAGGTCTGGCCGGCGTATCCACAGTGCTGGTATTCAACTGGACCTTCGCCGCCACCGGCAACAGCGTGCTGTCTCTGGTGATGGGCATTCTGGCCGCTCTGGTCACTGGCGCCCTGACGGGCCTGCTCAATGGCTTTGTGGTGGCAAAGGTGGGCGTTTCGCCCCTGATCGCCACCATCGCCACCAACTACCTGTTCAAGGGTCTGGTGTTCAATTTCGCCCAAAGCTCCTTTGCTCCCACGGACCCGGAGATCGTCAAGGTCATTGCAAAGACCAAGCTCTTCGGCCTCAAGTGGCTGACTCCGTCGGTAATCCTCTTTGTGGTGATTGTGGTGCTGCTGTTCCTCTGGATGCGCAAGACCCGCTTTGGCAACCAGCTCCATGTGGTGGGCGACAATCCTGAGGCTGCCTCCTACGCCGGTATCAGCGTTTCCAGAACCGTGCTTGTGACCTATATCCTCTGCGGCGTTCTGGCAGCAGTGTCCGGTTTCCTGATGGTTTCCTTCGACGGCTATACCATCTATACCCAGGGCAACAGCCTCAGCACCTTCCCCATCTCCTGCTGCGTCATCGGCGGCATCAAAATGGCCGGCGGCAAGGGCACCGCAGTGCACATGCTTCTGGGTGTTGTCATCATGCGTGCCATTTCCACCATGATGAGCGTTATGTTCCTGTCCACCGATATGGTGAACCTGATCACCGGCATCCTGCTGGTTGCCGTTCTGGTGATTGACCGCTTCACCAGCACCAAGAGCGCTGACGAATAATCTTTGTTGATTTCCCGTATTCGGGTATCATAATAATTTGCTTCATTTATGAAAGGATGAACAACATGAAAAATCTCAAGAGATTTGCCGCTATGCTGCTGGCTCTGAGCATGATTTTTGCTCTGGCTGCATGCGGCGGCGCCGCTTCCTCTGCTGAGGCTCCCGCTTCCGC
>JAQXMD010000041.1 GCA_029012465.1 Oscillospiraceae bacterium
GGCCAGCTCCAGGAGACGGAATCCCTTCCATCGGTTCGAGCCCTGTCCGGAACACTTAGAATCAGTGCGCTGACAGTGAAAAAGGCCTATGACAAGCTGGAGGAGGACGGCTTCGTGGTGACGGTTCATGGGAAGGGAACCTATGTGGCGCCCACAAACAGAGCCCTTGCCGCGGAGGCCAGGCGAAAGGCTGTTGAGGAGGACTTTTCCAAAGCAGTGGAAAAAGCAAGAGCAGTTGGTATGCGTCCCGATGAAATTCGCGAGATCATTGAGATCTTATTGGAGGAATGAGTATGGTTTCTTTAGAGAATCTGACAAAGAATTACGGGGATTTTACCCTGAATGTTACAATGGAAATTCCGGATGGACAGATCACCGGTCTTGTGGGGAAAAACGGAGCCGGGAAAAGCACAGTGATCAAATCCATTCTGGGACTGATAAGCCCCGATGGCGGCACTGTCAGCGTCTTCGGAAAGGAAGCCCTGGCGCTGCTGCCGGAGGACAAACAGAAAATCGGCGTTGCCCTGTCGGATTCCGGGTTCAGCAATTATCTGACCCCGGGGGACTGCGCAAAAATCTTAGGCAAGATGTACCATGGTTTTGACATGAAGGCGTTTTTGGATGCATGCAGGCAATATGGCCTTCCGGAAAACAAACAGATTCGGACGTTTTCCACCGGTATGAAGGCGAAGCTCCGTGTGCTGGTGGCGCTGAGCCATGACGCAAGGCTCCTTGTGATGGACGAACCCACAGCGGGAATGGATGTGGAGGCCAGAAACGAGATTCTCGATATGCTTCGCAGCTATCTGGAAACCCGGGAGGACTGTTCTGTTTTGATTACCTCCCATATTGCCACCGATCTGGAAGGCCTGTGCGATGATATCTACCTGATTCATCAGGGGAGACTCCTGCTCCATGAGGATACGGATGTGATCCTTTCGGACTATGGTGTCCTGAAGGTGGATCAGGAGACCTTTCAGAAGCTGGATGGAGATACGATTTTGTGCGCCAAACCGGAAGCCTATGGCTATTGCTGCCTGACCAATCAGAAACAGTTCTATCATGAAAACTATCCTGGATTGGTCGTAGAACACTGTGGAATTGATGAGCTGATTTTGTTGATGACTGGAGGAAAATAGTATGCGTGGATTGCTGCAAAAGGATCTTTGCCTTCTATTACAACGGAGCCGGGTCCTGATTATCATGATTGGAATTGGTGTTCTGATGGGGATTTCCACAGATGGGTCCTTTGTCATCGGCTATCTGACGATGATTTGCGCCATTCTGACTGTGGGCACCATATCCTATGACGAGTTTGACAACGGATATCCGTTTCTGATGACGCTGCCGATTACAAAAAGAACCTATGTGACCGGGAAATACCTGTTTTGTCTGCTGGGCGGCCTGGTTGGATGGTGCGTTTCGGTGGTCATTTTCCTTTGCTGTGTTATGATAAAGGGAAACACCATTGTCGCATCCAACCTTTTGGAGACCATTGCGTTCCTCCCTGTATTGGCACTGATCATTGCCATCATGCTTCCGCTACAGCTAAAGTATGGTGCGGAAAAAAGTCGCATTGCCCTTGCGGCTGTGGTTGGCGTTGTCTGGGTGCTGGGGTATCTTCTGATGAATTACCTGCCGGATACCATGAGAATGCCGGCATTTGTTTCAAGGCTCAGCGACAGTACCTTGTTTGTGCTCCTGCTACTCTTTTGTCTGGCAGCTCTGGCTGTTTCCTTCCTGGTCAGCCTGCGCGTTATGGAGAAAAAAGAGCTGTAATGCCTGATGTTTATGACAGCAACCAAACAAGATACAGAGAACATGAATGGAGGAATATTCTATGACAGCAAAAGAACTTTGGGATCGCTTTGCGGCGGAAACCGGCACGGAGGCGGCGTATGACGCCTGGGCCTTCTGCGGAGGCGGTGAGATAGGGGATCAGTTGGCCCAGCTTACCATCGACGGCGTGAAAACTGCCACGGCCAGCCCCCATATTGCCTATGGGCTGGAGGGCGTACCCATCCCGGAGGTGGGCTGCTACAGCGTGGTGGAGTTTTCCAATGGAGAGGCTGCCTGCATCATCCGGGATACCAAGGTGTCCATTGTGCCCTTCGGGGCGGTATCTGCGGAGCATGCCTATCTGGAGGGAGAAGGAGACAGGAGCCTTGACTACTGGCGAAGGGTACACAAAGAGTTGTTCCTGCCGGACCACGAGGCGGCAGGAACACCCTTTACAGAGGATTCCCTCTGCGTTTTGGAGGAATTTGAGATTGTGTACCGGCCGTAATCACGTTACGGCGGCTTTCAATCATTCCTGACAAGGTCAGATGTGCAGGTCCTTTCTGGAGAACACAAGGATGCCTGCGGCAAGCATGGCGATACCGCCCACCAGCAGCACTGCTGCGCCCACAATGGCGGCTGTTTCACCGTCAACAATTCCCGTGGGGTTGAACAGGGTGAAGAAGGTGGCATATTTGAGGGCTTCTGCCTGCTCCCCGGCATTTGCCAGCATTTGAATGACATACATCAGCGCCGGAATGCCCGCGCCAAAGGCCATAGAGTATTTCGTGTCGGAGAAACAGCAGGAGGACAGGAAGCAGATTCCTCCGATAAACACATGAAGGCACAGGAGACCAACATTCAGCTTTAAGAGTGCCAAAGTGTCCAGCTCCCCGGGGAAGCTGCTGCGGCAGATGACCAGTTCCAGCCCCGTTATATAAACCAGCAGCAGAAGCACGCCACTGAGCAACACCCACATCTGGGTGGAGGCAATGGTTCTGCGCTTGACAGGGGCCGCCACCAGAGCCACCATGGAGCCTCGGTCCACATACTTTGCTATCAACCCGTTTCCCCGGAGAATGCAGAATACCATGGGAAAAACCAGCAAAATGAAGCCGTACAGATAGGAGATCATAAAGCCCAGAAGGGAAGTAGTACCGGCGCTCATGCCCACGGCGGCCATCAGCTCCGGCATGATTTCGTAAAAGCTGTCCAGGGTTTTCATCAGCTCAGGGTCGTACATGCTGATGATGATGCTGACATACATGGTCATGATTGCGGCGAAAATCAGCAGAAGCTTCAGGCTGTTTTTCATTTCCCGCCGGTAAAGGGTCAGATTAATCATGCTCGTCACCTCCGTAGTAGTTCAGGAAAATGGCTTCCAGACTCTGTCTGGCGGCCACCTGTACCCGCAGTCCCTCGCTGATTCCACCGAAATCTCTGGCAAAGGCAGCGGCCTGCTCCGGGGTATCCAGCGTGACAGTATATTGGTGCAGATGACGCTCCCGCAGGGTATCAACGCTGTCCACGGCTGCCAACCGGCCCTCCCGGATGATGCCAATCCGGTCACATGTGCGCTCCACCTCCTCGAACATGTGGCTGGACAGGAGAATCGTCTTTCCACGCTGCTTTTCCTCGTGGATCAGTTCAATAAAACGGTTCTGCATCAGCGGGTCCAGTCCGCTGGTAGGCTCGTCCAGAATCAGAATCTGAGAATCGTGCATAAAGGCGGAGACAATGCCAATTTTCTGCTTCATGCCCTTGCTCATTTTCTTGATTTTTCCCTTCGGGTCCAGTTCAAAACGCTCCAGCAGCTCCTTTTGGCGGCTGTTCGGCCCCAGCTTCCGGTAATTGGCGGCAAACTGAAGATATTCTGTTCCGGTCATGTCATCGAAAAAGCTAATTTCGCCGGGGATGTAGCCCAGAGATTTCTGGATTTGCTCCCGATCCCGCCAGCAGTCCAGCTCATTGATGCTGCACTGGCCGGATTTCGGCCTCAAAAAGCCCATGAGATGGCGGATGGTGGTGGTTTTTCCGGCGCCGTTGGGGCCAAGGAAGCCGAATACCTCACCCTCCTCCACCTGAAAGGAGATCTGAAAGATTCCCTTTCCGTGGCCATAGTCACGGGTCAGATTATGGATTGCGATCGTGCTCATTGATATTCCTCCTTGTAGGATACTTTTTTCAGCATCTGGCACCACAGGCTGAATTTCCGGTCAATGTCGTCCAAATCCACCGGAAGCCCTGCCATATCCCGGATGTGCAGATACCCGTCGGTCATCCACAGCAGCATATTGAATATCTGCAAGGGTGAGATACCATCCTGAAATTTGCTCATATCCAGGTTTTGAAAATACAGTTGGTAGCTCTGGTCAAGACCGCGAATCAACTTGGTGTGTACATCATCAGATACAGGCTGATGCATGGAATAGAATGCGCGCATGCTGAAGGGCTGAAGGTGCGGATTGCGGGAAAGCAGCTGCAGCTTCTTTTGGGTCCCATAGGAGAGCAGCTCAAAAAAATCGGTGATCTCTGCCAGATGACTGTCACACAATTCGTCCTTCAGAATCTGAGACGCATACTCATAGGTTTTCATGTACAGCTCTTTTTTGTTGTGAAAGTAGTAGAAAAGCAACCCCTTGGAGACTCCGGCCTTTGCCGCGATCAGATCGGTGGAGGCCTTTTGATAATCATATGCGCCAAATACTTCCATGGAGGCATTGAAAATGGCAAGCTGCTTTTCCTGGGGCAAGCTGTAGAATGCTTCGTTCAATAAGAATCCCTCCCTTTTCCCAACCAGAGTGGTTTGACCAAACCGGTCAAATTCATTGTATCCCTTTGACTCAAATTTTCAAGGGGGTATCGGCTGTTTTTGTATCCATTCGAGAAAAAACCTGAGCACCCTGTATCGGGGATGCTCAGGTTTTTGCACAAGTCATATTCCTGTCACATGGATCTGGCAGCAGTCCATGGTGGCGAGGGCTGCCTCATGGGTAACAGGGGTCACACCGGCGCAGCAGGCTGCATCCACGGTGATTTCTGCCTCAGGGAAATTGGCCTTCAGAATCAGTGCGTTGGACACCACACAGATGTCCGTGCACAGGCCAATCAGCTCCACGGAGAAGGACTCTCCCGGGGCGGCCTCCTGAATGAGGGCGGGAAGCTTCACAGAGCCGAAGGTGTGCTTTTCCACAGGAGTATAGCCCTTTTCCTCCAGAGCGGCACCAACGGCCTTGTCAAGCTGCCAGCCGGGGGTGCCCTTGATACAGTGGGGCACAGGGAGCTTTCTGCCTTCTGCGGTTTCCGGATAGTTTTCAAAATGAGTGTCAAGGGTGGCGAAAACAGTGCCGTCAAAGCTGCGGATTTTTTTTACCACAGCGGGAACGATTCGGACAGCCTCGGGAGTTCCCAAAGCGCCGTCCACAAAATCCTTCTGCATGTCCACAACAACCAGTATGCTTTTCATAATCCTGACTCCTTTCGGGGATCGTCTTTGTATTGATGATAATATGAAGCGTTTTCCCTGTCAATGGTTTTCTGGAGGCGTCTGGGATGGTTTTTCCAGGAATAGAATCCTTTCTCCGCTGTACTTTCCCCTGGGGTTGTGCTATGATGCACATATGGAAATACACAAAACTGTATGGAGGAATGACTATGAATCAGGAAATCTATCAGGCTTATGTGGATATTCTTCGGGAAGAACTGGTGCCTGCCATGGGCTGCACGGAACCCATCGCCGTGGCCTATGCCGGTGCGCTGGCAAGGAAAACCCTGGGTGCTGTGCCCCAGCGGACAGAGCTGACAGTCAGCGGCAATATTATCAAGAACGTAAAAAGCGTGATCGTGCCCCATACCCACGGGAGAAAGGGCCTGAGAACCGCTGTGGCGGTGGGCATCTGCTGCGGCGACCCGGACAAAGAGCTGGAGGTACTCTCCGATGTTACGGAGGATGCCCTTGCGGCAATGGATGATTTTCTTCAGGATACGGAAATTCTCCTTCGGGAGTCCACAGCCAACTGCCCCTTTGACATTCAGGTTCGTGTGGAGCGGGGAGAGGACAACGCCTTTGTGCGGATCATTGGACACCACACCAATGTGGTCCAGATCCGGAAGAATGATAAGCCCCTTCTGGATTTGCCCTTCTCTGACGATGTGGTGCAGTCGCCGGAGAACAGAAAGCTCCTGACGGTGGAACAGATCGTGGAATTTGCGGACACCGTAACCCTTGAGGATGTACGCCCCACCCTGAAGCGGCAGATCGACTACAATATGGCCATTGCAGAGGCGGGCATGCTGGAGAAATACGGCGCAAATGTGGGAAAAATCCTGCTCCGTTCCTATGGAAACAGTGTTCAGAATCGTGCCAAAGCCTGGGCTGCGGCAGGTTCCGACGCCCGTATGAACGGCTGTGAAAAGCCGGTGGTCATAAACTCCGGCAGCGGGAATCAGGGTATGACCGCATCCATTCCCGTCATCATTTACGCCCGGGAGTGCAATGTGTCCGAGGAGCTCATGTACCGGGCACTGGTGGTTTCCAATCTGATTACCATTCATCTGAAAACGGGCATCGGAAGTCTTTCCGCCTACTGCGGCGCCACCAGCGCAGGAGCGGGAGCCGGTGCGGGAATCTGCTATCTCTACGGAGGAAAGTACCGGGAGATCGCCCATACGGTGGTCAATGCGCTGGCCATCAATTCCGGTATGATCTGTGACGGTGCCAAGGCAAGCTGTGCGGCAAAGATCGCTTCTGCTGTGGAGGCCGGTCTTTTGGGCTGGCAGATGAATGTCCACGACAGCCAGTTCTACGGCGGGGATGGAATTGTGGTCAAGGGCGTGGAAAACACCATCCGGGCGGTCAGCACCCTGGCCAGAGAGGGCATGCGTGCAACGGATGCGGAAATCATTCATCTGATGATGGAAAATGCCTGAAATACGGGGATTCTTCAGAGGACACCTATCAATTTGATACTTCATTCGCAACTATTGGAGGTTTTCAGGGAAGTTGGATTTGTGGTAGAATAATTGCAAATCTAATGAAGGAGTGGGGGAAATGCGTAATTGGAGAATCCCACCGGAGCCTGTTCCCCGGGAACAGATTGTCAAGGTGCACGATACAGAGGTTGTGGTTGTTGGTTTGGGCTATGCCGGAACTGCGGCTTTTCGAGCCGCTGCTGAGGCCGGGGTCAAGGCCATTGGCATTGAAAATCAGCAGGAGGCAAAATACCAGTCCTGGGGCCGGGATGTGGGCCATCTGAATTCCGAATTTCTGGCCTCCAGAGGTATTCCCAAGGCCGATGAGCTGGAGTATTTCAACGAGTGGATGCGCAGAGCCTGCGGACGGGCAAACCCCGGCCTCATCATGCGCTTTGTGAAGAACGCCGGAACGGCCTTCGACTGGTTTACGGATGTTTTGAAGGACCGGGACTATCTGACCACACCCTTCTGGCCCGGAGGCAGCAAGTTTGACGGTGAAATCAGCGGCTATCGCTTCTGGCCCGGAACGGCACAGTTTCCGGATAACCCCGGCGGTCCTCCAGCAGGCCCTCATGGTAAGGGAGGTCCCGGAGGCCCTGGTGGTCCCGGTGGTCCCGGAGGCCCTGGCGGACCCGGCGGCCCTGGTGGACCTGGCGGCCCTGGAGGCCCCGGTGGTCCTGGTGGTCCTGGTGGTCCCGGAGGCCCTCCGCCCCATGACGACAATCCCGATCATCTGAGCCTCACCGGTCTCGTTAAGGCCAACATTGCCAAGGCAAGAGATATGGGTGCAGAAGCATTTTTCGGTTTTTCCGGCTATTATCTTACCAAGGAGGAGGGCCGTGTTACCGGTCTTGTGGCAAAGGAAAACCTGACAGGGGAGTACCATCTGTTCCGGGCCTCCAAGGGCGTGATCCTCAGTGCCGGCGGCTTTGGCGCCAACAAGGAAATGATGATGGATCTGGTGCACGATATGGTAGACCTGTATCGGGAGGGCGACGGCTCCACCATCGGCGGCATGGGCCGCAACGGTAGCGGTATCAAGATGGGTGTTTGGGCAGGCGGCATTCTGGAAGCGGGAACGCTCCCGGTTATGGGCGGCAACTTCAACAGCCATCGGGGCATCAACGGCACCTTTGGCAGTCTGTGGCTGGACCCTAAGGGGAAACGCTACTGCAATGAAACCTTTGGCGATCCCGTCATTTCCGGCTTCCCGGGGAACCAGATGCCCAGAGGCACTTATTTCAACATCATTGACTCCAACGTTCAGGAGGATCTGAAATGGGCGGTTCCTGCCCACGAGGGCTACGATGCCTCCCGTTCTGACGGGACCCTGCAATACGCCATGGATCAGGCGCTGGCAGCCGGAAAGGGCGGCGCATGGATTGGCGCCCCCGGCGGCGCTGTCCGGATGGTTGGCGGCAGAAATATGGAGGAACTGCTGGACAACGCGGAGCTGACCGGTGAGCTTCGCGAAAATGTCCGTGCCAGCATTGAACGTTACAACGAGCTATGCCGGGGTGGCCGCGACGAGGATTTCGGCAAGGACGCAAAGCTCCTTCGTCCTCTGGATTGCTGGCCCCTGTTCATCCAGTTCAACACCTATACCAGCCGGATGCTCTGCACCGTCGGCGGTTTGCTGACAGATGAGAACCAGTGCGTGCTGGATCGGGACTATGAACCGATTCCCGGTCTCTACGCCTCCGGCAACACCTGCGGCCGCCGCTTTGGCCCCCAGTATTCCACGCCTACCTCCGGTGTTTCCATCGGCATCGCCATTACCCTTGGACGTGAAGCCGGAAAGGCTGCATCTGCGGAGCTTCTGTAAACTTCAAAGGACAGTCTCAATTTCAGAGACTGTCCT
>JAQXMD010000042.1 GCA_029012465.1 Oscillospiraceae bacterium
CAGGTGGGGGATTCCCACATCAGTGACCTCGGTCACTGATTCGGAATGACCTGTATATATTTTGGTATCCGCCGAAGGAGGCAGGCAACACCCCAACAGTCATTCTGAGCCAGTGCACACACTGGCGAAAGAATCTCCCAACTGCCGAAACGAGGAATCCTGTATTTGTAGGGCGGCTTGCCCTCAAGCCACCGCTTGCAGGCAGTGCGAATTTGCCGAAACATGTCCGTGAACAGACCGCAGTACAGTGCGGTGGGCTAAGGGCAGCCCGCCCTACAATTCGTTATGAAAGATATCAGCCGGACACCCAAAGGCGGGTTTCCGGCTGACGGTTTTATTTCCGATTTCCTCCAAGCTCAATGGTTCCATGCTCTTTTTCATACTGTTCCACACACCGGCGAATGAGAATCAGGATCTGACTGTTTGCGGAACGGCCCTCATAATCTGCCACCACATGAACCTTGTGGAGCAGCTCCTCGTCAATACGAATGGATAGGTTCTTTATAGCCATATAATCACCCCAGAATGGATTAAATATGTCTTTATTTTATATCTATTCTATGTTATTATTTCATTATAGATGCATACTATACGCATACTATACGCAAGCTACATCTATTATGGAGGCAATCATCATGTATGACGAAAATGTTGACTACAAAGAACTGTATCTCAAAATGGTTCGCGCCACGGAGGATGCCATGAATCTGCTCATAAAAGCCCAGCAAGAATGTGAGGAGCTGTATCTCCAGCAGACCGAACCCACCGTCGATTTCTCCAAGGAAACGGCAGAAGGGGAGACCCCCATTTGTTCAGTTGTCTGATTTCCCGGAAAAAGCGAAAAAACCGTTGACAAACCACGGTTTCCTGCTATAATACATATGCTAATTGAATAGCCCTTATTAAGAGTGGTGGAGGGATCGGCCCTATGAAGCCCGGCAACCTGCGTTTGTAAGGTGCCAAATCCGACGGTGCAAATCGAAAGATGAGGTTGTTTCGCTCAATATGCGCTCTGCCTCACGGCAGGGCGTGTTTTTCTTTTTGCATGGAATGTAGTTGAATCGTATATCGTAGAAAGGAAAGAATTATGGCAAAGCGTATTTTTACATCCGAGTCCGTAACCGAAGGACATCCCGACAAAATCTGCGACCAGATTTCTGACGGCGTACTGGACGCCATTCTGGAGCAGGACCCCGAAGCCCGTGTGGCCTGTGAAACCATCTGCACCACCGGTATGGTGTTTGTGATGGGCGAAATCTCCACCAGCTGCTATGTGGACATTCCCGGCATTGCCCGGGACGTTATCTGCCGCATTGGCTATGACCGTCCTGAGTACGGCTTCAACGGCAACACCTGTGCCATCATGACCTCCATCGATGGTCAGAGCCCCGACATTGCCATGGGCGTTGACAATGCCTATGACGATGCCGCAGAGACCGGCGCAGGGGATCAGGGTATGATGTTCGGCTTCGCCTGTGACGAGACCCCCGAGCTGATGCCCGCTCCCATCTCCTATGCCCATCAGCTCTCCCACAAGCTCACCGAGTGCCGCAAGAGCGGTCTTTTGCCCTGGCTCCGTCCAGACGGTAAGAGTCAGGTTTCCGTCCAGTATGACGAGGCGGGCAATGTGGAGCGCATTGACACCGTTGTGGTCTCCACTCAGCATTCCGAGTCCATCGACATTGAGACCCTCCGCAGTGAGGTCATCGAGAAGGTCATCAAGCCCACTCTGCCCGCCAATCTTCTGGACGGGGACACTAAGTTCCTGGTGAACCCCACCGGCCGTTTCGTGGTGGGCGGCCCTGTGGGCGACTCCGGTCTCACCGGCAGAAAGATCATTGTGGATACCTATGGCGGCTACGCTGCCCATGGCGGCGGCTGCTTCTCCGGCAAGGACCCCACAAAGGTGGACCGCAGCGCCGCTTACATGGCCCGTCACATTGCAAAGAACATTGTGGCTGCGGGTCTTGCGAAGAAGTGCCAGATTGAGCTGGCCTATGCCATAGGCGTCGCAAAGCCCGTTTCCGTTCTGGTGGACACCTACGGCACCGGCACTGTCAGCGATGAAAAGCTCGCAGAGGCGGTCAACAAGGTCTTTGATCTCCGTCCCGCCGCCATCATCCGGTATCTGGACCTGCGCCGTCCCATTTATGAGGCAACCGCAGCCTACGGTCACTTTGGCCGTCCGGAGCTGAACTTGCCCTGGGAGCGCGTCAATCAGGTGGACGCCCTCCGGGAAGCTGTAAAGTAAACCTTTTCCCCTGGGAGTTGCTTCGGCAATTCTCAGGGGAGTTTTTTCTGTTATTTCCGCAAGATTTGTGATATGATGGGTAGGAAACAGAATCCAAAGGTGCGTGATCCCATGAAAATCTGTGTATTCGGTCAAAGACCCTATGACGAGCAGGCGGTCTTTTCTGAGCTGGCAGGGAAATACCCGGTGGAGCTTGTCTCCACGGCTTTGCAGCCATCTCCGGAGACCCTGTCCCTTGCGGAGGGCTGTGACGGGGTTTCCATTGTGTCTGTGCCCATGCCCGGGGCATATATCCGTAAGCTCCATGACATGGGGGTAAAGATGATCTCCACCCGAACCATCGGCTACGACCATGTGGATCTCCACACTGCAAAGGAGCTGGGCATCCATGTGTCCAATGCCAGCTACAGCCCCTACTGTGTGGCGGAGTACACCCTCATGCTGATGCTCATGACCCTGAGAAACATGAAGCGGATCATACAGCGTGCGGACATCCACGATTTTTCTCTGGAGGGCACCCTTGGTCGGAATCTGAGCAATTGCACCGTGGGAATCATCGGCCCCGGAAAAATCGGACAGGCTGTTATGAAGCTGCTCACAGGCTTTGGCTGTGAGATACTTTTCTACGGTCGCTCCGGGGTGGCCTGTCCGTCGGGACAGCAGGTATCCCTCAATGAACTTCTTGAGCGAAGCGATGTGATCTCCCTGCATGTGCCCCTGACAGACAGCAACCATCATATGCTGGACAGGGAAGCTTTTGGGAAGATGAAGGATGGCGCTGTCCTCATCAACACCGCCCGGGGCGGTCTCATTGACACCGAAGCTCTCATTGAGGCGCTGGAGTCCGGGAAGCTGGGGGGCGCGGGACTGGATGTTCTGGAGCAGGAGGGTGGCCTCTATCACTTCGACAAGAAGAATACGCAAATCGCCCACCGGCACATGAGCATTTTAAAAGACATGCCCAATGTGGTATTCTCGCCCCATATGGCCTTTTACGCCCGGGAGGCAGTTGGGGACATGGCGGAGTGCTCTATCCGGAGCATTCTGCTGGAACTGGAGGGGAAGGAAAACCCCTGGCATATCATCTAAAACTCGAAACATCAAGGAGCTATTATGAATTACGTCTGCAACGGTACATATCAATCTTTCGTGTGTCTGGACTTTGAGACCACGGGACTTTCCTGCAATCACGACTGCGTCACAGAAATCGGCGCGGTGAAGGTCATAGACGGGGAGCTTGTTTCCAAGTTTTCCACGCTTGTAAATCCCGGCCGGCCCATTCCACCCAGAGTGGTGGCGCTCACGGGAATCACCAACGACATGGTAGAGGATCACCCCAGAATTGAAGAGATTCTGCCGCTGTTCCTGGGCTTTCTGGGGAATCTTCCGCTGGTGTGTCACAACGCCAAATTTGACTGCAAATTCTTAGAGCGGGACCTTGCGAAAACCTTCCGGACCATTGAGAATCCCGTAGATGACACCCTGCGTCTGGCCCGGATCAAATGCCCCGGACTTCCTGCCTACAAGCTGGGCTATCTCACCGATTATTTCCAAATTCCCCTCAGTGACGCTCACCGGGCATGGTGCGACGCAGAGGCAACCGCAAGGCTTTATCTGAAGCTTCAGGAGATATAAAGCGTTTTCCCACGATTCCAATTCTTTGAGGAACCGTGGGAATCATTTTAAGGCTATCAGGAATCAATCACCGGCAGTGCCCTCCATGGCGGATTTCAGCTTTGTGAGGGCTTTTTTCTCAATCCGGGATACATAGCGACCGGTCTATTGTAAGGGACTACCTCCGGGAAATCGCTTCCGGTTCACGGAAGCGGAATTTGATGATGATATCTTTTTCCCGGGTCAGCTCTACCCGTTCAATGAGGCTCACCAGCAGCTCCCGACTGGCGTACCCATTCTCCCAAAACCCTCTGGTAAGCGTTTCCGCATGGTCTTGCGGTGCTGTGGAACAGGCTCCTTGCTGTTCCAGATGGTGCAGGGATTCTTCCAGTTGGCTTCTTTCCAACTCCACCTTGCTGTAGATCCGCTGAAAATCCGTCTCTCCCAGAAAGCCCCTGAGTTTGTCCAGATACATTCTGTCCAGATCGGATGTCAGACTGTCAATTCTGCTCCGGAGGGCCCGAAGTCTTATCTCTGTGGTGTTTTCTGCCCGGGCGTTTTCTATGGTCTCCCGTGCCGCAGATAGCAGTTCCGCCGGGGTCACGGAGGCTTTAAGTATGTTCCTTACCGTGTCAAGGACTGCATTGGTCACGGTTGTTTCTCTGATGGAGTGGCAGGTGCAGACCCCCGCCCCGGTAAACCGCTGATAAGTGCGGCAGATAAAGTACAGCACATCCTCTCCGGCGGCATTTTTCCGGTTGACCACGGACAACGGATATCCGCATTCATGACAGAACACAAGCCCCTTCAAAAGATAGTCGTAGGTCCTGCTACGGGTATGTTTTCGGCTGTTTATAAGCAGCTGCACCCTTCGGAATGTATCCTCGTCAATTACAGGCTCATGGGTGCCCTCCACAACCACCCAGTTTTCACGGCTTTGCTTTTTACACTTTTGGGATTTATAGCTGATCTTTACACTGCGCCCCTGCACCATGTTTCCGATATAGGTCTCATTTTGCAGCATGTCAGAAACACGTTCACTGCTCCAGCAACCTGTATAGGGGCCGGGATTGGGCACCTTTAGTCCCGCATAGGTGGCCGGAGTAGGAACGCCCTGTCCATTGAGCTGTGCTGCAATCTGCCGACAGCTCATGCCGGACAGCGCCATGGCGAAAATCCGCCGCACCACACAGGCCGCTTCCTCATCGATGACGATTCGGTTCTTCTCACTGGGATGCATTTTGTATCCATAGACGGGCTTTCCGCCGATGAAAAGCCCCTTTCGCTGCTTATCCCGTTTCACGCTCCTGATCTTTCTGGAGATGTCCTTGGCGTACATATCATTCATAATGGCGCGGAAGGGCGTCATATCGTTGGCGGTGGACTCTACCCCCGTGTCTATTCCGTCCAGAAGAGAAATGTACCGGACCTGCTTTTCGGGGAAATAACGCTCCATGTAGTGTCCGGTCATGATATAGTCACGGCCAAGGCGGGACAGGTCCTTTGTAATGACCATGTTGACTTGCTTTTCCTCAATGTCACGGATCATGCGCCGGAACCCCGGCCTGTCAAAGTTCGTTCCGCTCCAACCGTCATCAATGTAGGTGTCATAAACCGGCAGACAGTGCTTTTTCACAAAATCCTCCAGAAGGGATTTCTGATTGGTGACGCTTTCCGACGGCCCGTCGTTTTCGTCCTCCTTGGAAAGTCTGATGTACAACGCCGCATGATATGCCATGGGATCGCTGATCTCAAAATACATGGCTCACCTCCCGGAAAAGCCGGTCAGCTCACCGGAATGAGACTCCATAAAACCACGAATATACAGGCGAAAGGACGAAAAGAGGATCTCCCGAACATCTCCATCCCCGGAAAAGAAAATCGTCACCTGTGGCGTATGCTTTTTCATAAAAATCTCCCCCTGCATCTGTTTTTACAACTCTATGCAGGGGGAGTTCATGATTTGACTGTCTCATTCTGAAAGAAGCCTCAGGTCTGTATTCCAGCAGGAGTTCTTAGTCAGCAGGAAGAAGCTCAAAGCGAAGTGTGATCCTGCTTCTTCCGCCCACCGTGCAAGTAAAGAGGGTGAGATCCCAGTCCCCATGCTCCAGAGCCTCCATTTGGGTGGGCTGCAGGATTTCCCGCTCCACCAGACGGTAGTTGAACACATTTCCATCCATATCCGTGAAGGTGACAGAATCATCCTCCCGCAGGTTCTTCAGCGTGCCGAAATGGGAGCTGTAATTATGGCCGCAAATAATCAGGTCATTCTGATAGACGGAACCGCTGAACCGGCAGGGGGCAATTTTCAAATTGGCATAATTCCACGCGCTGATCACCGGAAGCTCCAGCCCCAGCGCAGGAATTCTGAGAACACCGATATAGTAGGTTTCGTTGATTCTGGCGGTGGGCATTTCCATATTCGGGCACAGGACATAATCCGGTATTAACGCCGGCTCGATTTCCACAGGGGAAGGTGACACCTGCGCATTTGAATCTGAGATTACAGGCGCTGGGGCAGGGGAATCGGCAGATACAGGCGCAGAAGGAGTGGGCATAGATTCCTCCAACTGTTTCACCGTCTGTCCGGAGGCTTTCCCGGCGCGAACATCCTCGGAAAGATTATAGAATATCAGGGAAAAGGCTGCCACAATCAGCAGCAGCCCAATCACGATCAACAGCAGTCCCTTATGTCTGACTGGATTCGATTTCTCGGTTTTCATCGGCATCCTCTCCGACGGATCAGTCCAAGGACCACAAGCAGAAGCCCCACAGCAGCCAGCAAGGGCACCGGCCACCAGAGCTGCCCGGTTTGGGGGATGGAGGGTGTGCCGGGGATGCCTGGCGTGGTAGATGGAGACGGCTGTGGCGAAGTCTGCACGCAGGTGTTGGTCACAATAAAGGTGTTGCCCTCCTGCGTAACCACAACGGTATAGCCATCCACTTCCTGCTCCACAACGGTCCAGGAGCAGCCCTCCTCCAGCTCTGTCCATATGTGCCGCCAACTGTTTTCGGCGTTCAGGGTAACGGTATCATATACCTCACCGTCACAAAGAAGCTGAACAACCACTTCCTTGGGACGATCCTTTTCATGGCCCTGATCCTCCCACACCTTGATCACCTTGAGATCAATGGTGTTTTCATCGGGGATCGGGGTGGTATCATACTTTGCGTTGACAGTCACGTCATAATTCCAGCTGTTGTTCTCACGATCCAGCCCCGGCAGCATGACCATAAACGGCGCGGGATCATAGCGGCGGCTGTTTACAGAAATCTGGTGTCCCAGCACAAGATACAGTCCCGCACGCAGTTGTTTCCCCTCGGTGGGAAAAACGGCGAGTCCCTGGTCATCGGTGGCGCCGCTATCCGCGGGTGTGAGCTTCTCCCGAAGCACATAGCCCTCCAGAGTGGAGGCCAGAGTCCGCCATGCCTCGTCATTTTCGCCCCGGATATTGACCTGAAACTGGGCGAATTCATCCGTGGTGGTCAGTTCTCCGTATTCGTCCACTGTAGCCGTAAGATAGAGATCAAACTGTACCCCGGTCAGAGCAGCGGCGCCGTCCTGAAAGGAAATGGTCAGGCTTTCATCCCGGTTCACATCAATGCTTCCCGCTGCAAGCGCCTGCATTGGCAGCATAAGCAGCAAAGCCAGCACACTGAGCATCCCGGCGGCAATATGTTTCATTTTTTTCATGGGCGTCACCTCCCTGTCACTTTTTGCGCCGCTTGGGCAGCAAAAGCAGAATCAGAAGCAGCAGAAGCATCGGAATCGCCACAATGGGCGCCACGAGCAGCGGCTCAATCTGAACGGCATCCGCTGTTACACGGATGGTTTTTGACTCTTCAATGTTTTCAATCCGGTGCCCCCGGACAAGCAGCCGGTGGGTATTGACACCGTAGGGTGTGCATGTCACCAGAGTACAGTAATCCTCGCCATCCACAATGCGAAGGGACTCCGTTTCCTGGGGTTCCACAATCAGAATACGATCCACCTCATAGGTCAGCAGCTCATCCAGCACCCGAAGCATAAACAGATCGCCCTCCCGCAGCTTGTCCAGATTGGTAAAGAGCTTGGCGCTGGGAAGGCCCCGGTGGCCGGAGATGACACAGTGGGTGCTTTCACCGCCCACAGGCAGACTGGACCATTCCAGATGTCCCACGGCGATCTGCAAAACAGACTCCTCTGTCCCATGGTAAATGGGCAGGGAACAATCAATGGCTGGAATCTCGATATAGCCCATTACGCCCAGACCGGACACATCCAATTGCTTTTCATACGCTTCCTTTTGGGAATCGCTGAGCTGAAACCCGTTGTAACGTCCCGCCAGAGAGGCGTTGTAGCGTTCGGCTTCGGCCAGAATTTCATCATATTGGTCCTGGTTCAGATTTGCCACTTCCTCGGCGTAGGTGGCAATGGCTCTTGTTTGATGTAAGGAGTTCCAATAATCGCTGACGGTTGGATACAGCAGCAGGGACAGCCCTGCAAGTAAGATCAAGACCAGAATAATCGTTATGAAATTGCCTTTTTTCTTCATGCAGGGTTCTCCTTGCCACTGTGGGCCGGGGAGGGGAGCCTCCCCGGCTTACACAGTGGGGTTTTTATGTATGGCCGGGAAATGATTCGGGGATTAGCCCTTCATGCTCATGCGCTTCTTTGTGATGAGCACAACGGCTGCACCGACAACCAGAATGGAGCCGAGCACATAGAAGATGGTGGTGCCCATGCCGCCGGTGGAGGGGAGCTCGGTGCCGGATTTATTCTCGACCTTCTGAGTCTGCTGATACTGACCGTTGTTGGTAGAGGTGGCAGAACTGGAAGCGAGTGTTCCATCATCATTGTAGGTAGCAGTAATGGTAACAGTAACATCCCCCTTCAGGAGGTTGTAACCGGCGGGAGCTTCTGTCTCATGCAGATAGTAAGTTCCACTGTCTAGGCCCTGGAACTTGGCAGCGCCATTATTATCGGTGGTTACTTCGGTGATTTTGGTGTTACCCTGATAGCCAGTTGCAAGAACATTTTCCAGCGTTTCGCCTGCTCCCAGAGCATTCCACTCTACCTTTTTGGTTTCTTCGTTGTAGTAGTAATACTTGCTCTTGTCGCTGTTCAGCAAAACAAACTTCGCACCAGACAACCGGGTTCCGGTAGCTTCATCACCGGTGTACTTGTCAACTACAATGTCAAAATCATAGACATAGACAATTTTTTCAG
>JAQXMD010000043.1 GCA_029012465.1 Oscillospiraceae bacterium
TGAATCTCCGCGCTTCTGGGGCTGAGCTTCAGCTTGGAAACATCTCTCCGGCTCCGCTCCCGGTTGGCCCGGGGCAGCATGGAGTATTCCGCGGTGATCCAGCCGCCGCTCTGAACGTGGGAGGGAACCTTCTCCTCCACGGAGGCATTGCACAGCACCATGGTATCTCCGCAGGAGATCAGGCAGCTGCCCTCTGCAAAGTTGGTAAAGCCGGTAATCAGCTTCACCTGCCGAAGCTGATCCAGTGCTCTGTTGTCAAGTCTTTTCATGCGCTTCTCCTCAAATCAATGCGTCCACAAAGCTTCTGGGGTCAAAGGGCATCAGGTCGTCGATGCCTTCGCCCACGCCGATATACTTAACGGGAATCTGCAGGGTGTCCGCCACGGCAATGACAATGCCGCCCTTGGCGGTGCCGTCCAGCTTGGTGAGAACCATGCCTGTAACCCCTGCGATCTCCTGAAACTGCTTTGCCTGCATGAGGCCGTTCTGGCCGGTGGTGCCGTCGATGACCAGCAGCACCTCCTTGTCCGCCTCAGGCAGCTCCCGCTGAATGATCCGGCTGATTTTGCCCAGCTCATTCATCAGGTTCTGCTTGTTGTGGAGACGGCCTGCGGTGTCGCAGAGGATCACATCCACCCCTCTTGCCTTCGCTGCGGTAATGGCATCAAACACCACCGCTGCGGGGTCCGCCCCCTCGTGCTGGCGAACAATGTCCACCCCGGCCCGCTGGGACCAGATCTCCAGCTGATCGGCAGCAGCGGCCCGGAAGGTATCCGCCGCACAGAGCAGCACCTTCTTGTCCTCGGATTTCAGCTGAGCGGCCAGCTTGCCAATGGTGGTGGTCTTGCCCACGCCGTTGACGCCGATGACCAGCACAATGCTGGGCTTCGTGTTCATTGGGATGGTCATGTCTCCAACCCGGAGCATGTCTGCCAGAATGTCCTTCAGGGCCTCCCGAACCTCCTCGGCGGACTTCAGGTGGGACATATTCACCGTTTCCCGGAGCCGCTCCACCGCCTTTACAGAGGTCTCCACCCCCAGATCTGCAAGGATCAGACTTTCCTCCAGCTCGTCATAGAAATCATCGTCAATACCGTGAAAGCCGGCGAAGATGCCGCCCAACGTATTCTGAAGATTCTGACGGGTTTTGGTGAGGCCGGTTTTTATTTTATCAAAAAATCCCATGGTCATGTTCCTTTCTTGGGAAGATTAGTGAATATTGAGTTCCTTGACCACCTGATTGAGATCCACAGACAGCACCTTGGAAACGCCCTGCTCCTGCATGGTGACACCGTAGAGCACATCCGCGGCCTCCATGGTACCGCGTCGGTGGGTAACGACAATAAACTGGGTCTTTGCGCTGAGGTTCCGGAGGTATGCGGCAAACCGGGCAACATTCCGGTCATCCAGCGCCGCGTCGATCTCGTCGAGCATACAGAAGGGCGTGGGACGTACCTTCATAATGGCAAAATACAGGGCAATGGCAACGAAGGCCTTTTCGCCGCCGGACAGGAGCATGATGGTCTTGACCTGCTTGCCGGGGGGCTGTACCTTGATCTCAATGCCGCAGGACAGCACGTCGTTTTCATCCTCCAGCTGGAGGCTTGCCTTGCCGCCGCCGAACATCTCTGTAAAGGTTTTGCCAAAGTACTCGTTGATCTTCTGGAATTCCGTGGTGAAGATGCCGGTCATCTCGCCGGTAATGTCGGAGACGATTTTCTGAAGCTCTTTGGCGCTGGTCTCCACATCGTCCCGCTGACCGATCAGGTATTCATAGCGCTCGTTGACTCGCTGGAATTCCTCAATAGCCCCCAGATTGGGATGTCCAAGGGCGTTCATCTTTCGCCGAAGCTCCGCAATCCGCTTCTGGGCGGCTGCAATGCTCTCGATCTCTACCATGGCCTGGCGGGCGGTGGAATTGGTCAGCTCATAGTTGTCCCAGAGCTTGTCAATGATCTGCTTTTCCTCCAGCTCAGTGGTGGCCTTTTTCTGCTCCAGCCGGGCACATTCCCGTTCCATGTCCATGAGGTCCTTGTTTTTCTGCTGGGCATCCCGCTCCGTGCGGGTCTTTTTCTCATCCAGAGCCATGCGGCGCTGTCCAATGCCGGAAAGCTCCTGCCGGAGGGCCTCGCATTTATCTTCCAGATGCTGAAGCTGCGCCTCTTTTCCGGTCAGCTCCTCCTCCAGCCGGAGGTTGTCGGCTTTGTAATCCTCAATCTGCTTCAGCCGGTCCTCCCGGTCTCCGCTGATGCTTTCCGCCACAGAGGTCAGCTCCTGAATGTTCTCCCGGGTGCTGGTTTTCTCCGCTTCCAGAGCAGTCTGACGGAGCCGCTTCTCCGTCTCCTGATCCGTCACAGCCTGAAGGGCCTGCGTCGCCTTCTCCAGTTCCTTCTGGGCTGCAAGAATCTTTGCTTCCAGCTCCTGAAGCTTCCCTGCGCATTCCTCCGCCTTTTTCTCCAGAGCGCCCCGTTCATTCTGTCCTCCGGAGAGCAGTTCGTCCACGATACTCAGTTCTCTGTCAGAGGTCTTGATGGCATCCTCCAGGGTGGCAATCAGAATATTGTAGTGGTCCTGCGCATGGGTCAGGGTCAGAAGGGCATCCTCCGCCTCACGGAGACCATTCTGGGCATCGGCAATTTCCGCCTCTGCCTCTGCGGCAGACCGTTCCGCCGCGGCCAGTTGCTGGCGGGTGTCCTGCAATGTTTTTTCCGCCTTTGTGAGCTGCTGCTCCATCCGGGCAAGCTCATTGGCCCGAGTCAGCACGCCGGAGCTTTTGGAGGTGGAGCCGCCGGTCATGGAACCGCCGGCGTTGAGCACCTGACCATCCAGCGTGACAATGCGGAACCGGTGTCCATGGCGGTTGGCAATGGCAATGGCGCTGTCCATATCCTCGGCAATGGCAGTCCTGCCCAGCAGGTTCTCCATAATGTCCCGGTACTTGGGATCAAACCGGATCAGATCGGAGCCGAGGCCCACAAAGCCATACTCCCTGTCCAGACCGTTTTCCTGAAGGGCTCTGCCCCGGATGGTAGAAAGGGGTAGGAAGGTGGCTCTGCCGCCGTCTCTTCTCCGGAGTAGCTGAATGGCTGCCTTGCCGTCCTGCTCATTGCCCACAACGATGGAACCCATGGATGCCCCAAGGGCAGTTTCAATAGCAACGGTGAACTCGTCATCGGTTCGGAGCAGCTTGGATACGGGGCCGTGGATATTTTTCAGCGTTCCCCTGGCGCTCTCCTGCATGACAATGCGGGTGGCCTTGGAATAGCCCTCGAAGTCCTTTTCCATCTCCCGATACATATGGATTTTGGAAGAAAGGGTGTCGCAGGCGATCTTGTCCTTATTCACCTGCTCCTGAAGCTGCTGCCGCTTACGGATTCTGCCCTGACTGCGGAGCTGATAACCGCTGATGGTGTTTTGGGCCGTGGTGACGGCATCCTTTGCCGCAGAAAGCTGATTGGCAGATTTCTGCTGTTCCTGACGGGCATTATCCAGCTTTTCCTGCGCCTCCCGGCGGGTTTCCTGCACCTGCGTGCGCCGCTGGGAGATATTCTGTACATTCTGCGCATTGGCGGAAAGATTGGTGCGAAGCTCCGCTTCCAGAGTTTGCAGCTGGGTCCGTTCCGCCACAAGGGAGCCCAGTGCGGCATCCTGCCGTCTTTCTTCACTTTCCCGGAGCTTCCGCTGAAGCTCCAGCTCCTGAAGCTCCGCGTCGATACGCTCCTGCTCCGCGTCGATTTCCTCCAGACGGAGCTGTTTCCCCTGAATCTGGGCTTGCAAATCTCCGCTGCGGTTTTCCTGTGTGGACAGCTCCAGCTCCAGACGGCGGATATTGGAATCATTCCCCTGATGGCGGGTGTTCAATACAGCGATGCCGCTCTTTTCTTCCGCCACATCGCCCTCTGCTTCCGTGATCCGGCTGCGGAGCCGTTCAGCCTCCACGTCCAGATCCCGGAGGTCCTGACTGAGCTTTTCCGCCTGGGCATAGAGGCTGTCCAGGTCAGCCTTCCCCTGCTCCAGAATGAACTTGGCGGAGTTGTAGTCCTCCTGAGCCTTTTTCGCCGTTTCGCTGAGTTTTTCCAGCTGATGAAGCCATACGGTTACTTCCAGTCCCCGCATCTCATCCCGATACACCAGATATTTCTTTGCCTTCTCCGCCTGCTCCCGGAGGGGATTCACCTGTAACTCCAGCTCTGAGATTTTGTCATTGATGCGCATCAGGTTGTCCTGGGTCTGCTGGAGCTTCCGTTCCGTCTCCTCCTTGTGGTGGCGGTATTTGGAGATACCGGCGGCCTCCTCAAAGATTTCCCGGCGGTCCGTGGACTTGGCGGAGAGAATCTCGTCAATACGGCCCTGACCGATGTTGCAGTAGCCCTCCTTGCCCAGACCCGTATCCATAAACAGCTCGTTGATATCCCGGAGTCTGGCGGACTGGCGGTTGATGTAGTATTCACTGTCTCCGGAGCGGTAATACCGGCGCGTCACCATGACCTCGGGGCTGTCCATCTTAAAGATGTGCTCGGTATTGTCCAGGATCAGGGATACCTCCGCAAAGCCCACCTGCGGACGCTTCAGGGTGCCGCCGAAAATGACATCCTCCATTTTGCTGCCGCGGAGGGCCTTGGTGCTCATCTCGCCCATGACCCAGCGGATGGCGTCGGAGATATTCGATTTTCCGCTGCCGTTGGGGCCTACAATGGCGGTGATGTCACTGCCAAAGGTCATTACCGTTTTATCCGGAAATGACTTGAAGCCCTGAATTTCGATTGATTTCAGGTACACTATGTCACCTCAAAAATATACTTGTTTAACCTGTTTAATATATCAGGAAATCACACATTTTTCAAGGCGATTTCCCACAGTTCTTCCCCTCCGGGCACAACTTTTATCCATTTTAGTCCGAATTCTCCCTGAAGAATGCGAAGATTCCGCCGTTTCTGCCCCACCATCACGGAAATTCTGGAGGGATGGACCGACAGAACGGCCCCTTCCGGGAGCGTTTTCTCCCGGAGAAGGGTTCTGGCTCTTCTCAAAAACAGCTCCGACAGCACCAGCTCTCCCAGCGCCGGATGATAGGCTCCGGCCACAGCCTCTCCCCCGCTGAGGTCCTCCGTGGGATTCAGTCCCAGCCGGATCACCGGAATCCCTGCCGCCAGAAACAGCTCATAGAGCTCTGCGCAAAGGGGCACCGCATCCTCCACCCGGTGTTCCCGGTAGCTTCCCAGAAGCAGCTGCCGCTCCAGCTCCGTTCCCTTCAGCACCACCGTGGGATAGATTCGCACCCCATCGGGTTTCAAGGCCGCAAGGGTTTGGGCTGTTCGGCGGGAAGCCGCTCCATCGTCTCCGGGAAGTCCGGTCATCATCTGGAGAATCAGGGAAAACCCCTCCCGTTTCAGGAGCCTTGCCGCCCGGATAATATCCGCTCCGGTATGTCCCCGGCCAGAAAGCTCCAATACACGGTCATCCACCGACTGGCAGCCCAGTTCCACGGTTTTGACTCCGTAGGCCCGAAGGCGGATGCAAACCTGTTCATCAATGGCATCCGGCCGGGTGGAAACCCGAAGGGCACGCACCTCCCCCGACCGGAGAAAGGGCGCTGCCGCTCCCAGCAGCGCCTCCTGAGTCTCCGGCAAAAGCGCCGTAAAGCTGCCTCCATAAAAGGCCACCTCACAGCCCTCCCCCGCATGGGAAAGTCCTTCCCGGATTTGCTCCTGTACCATTTCCGGTGTCACTGGGGTGTCCATGCCGGTAATTTTCCGCTGGTCACAGAACACACAGGCATTGGGACAGCCTGCATGGGGAATAAACAGTGGAATCAGTTTCCGTTTGCTCATAGTGCCTCCAAACGCACAAGGGCGGCCATAAGGCCGCCGAAGTGATTCTTATTCATTGGGATAGAGCCGGTTGATGGCAGCATGGGCAGCATCCTGCTCCGCGCGCTTTTTGCTGCTGCCGGTGCCCACGCCCACACACTGACCGTTGAGACTGACCTCCACCCGGAAGGTCTTTGCATGGTCCGGCCCCTCGGAGCCAACCAGCGTATAGGCGATCACTTGATCCTTTGCCCGCTGTACCAGCTCCTGAAAACGGGTCTTGTAGTCCTGATTGCTGGGTGCAGCTGCCTCCTTCTGTAGGATCAGCCGATGGATCAGCGCTCTGGGCACATCCATGCCCCCATCCAGATAGCTGGCTGCCAGCACGGCCTCCACAGCATCCGCCAGCATGGAAGGGCGATGACTGCCGCCTCCATGGCTTTCGCCATGACCCAGCCGCAGGACGGAACCCAAGTCCAGAAATTTCGCAACCTCAGCCAGATTTTTCTCACAGACCAGCTCCGCCCGAAGCTTTGTCAGCTCTCCCTCAGGCTTGTCCGGATAGGTCTTGTACAGATGCTCCGCCACCACAACGCCCAGAATCGCGTCTCCAAGGAACTCCAGCCGCTCATTGCTGCCCATGCCCTCGCGCTTGTGCTCATTGGCGTAGGAGCTGTGGGTCAGCGCATTCTGGAGCAGGGACTGATTCCGAAATGTATATCCAAGTTTCTGTTCAAACTCCGATGCCACGAAAATGCATCCCCCTTGATTCATTCTGCTTCTTTTCCTGCCTTCATTCTGTCTACGCTGCCGGAGATTGCCGTGCAGACACCGGTTTCCACGCAGATCTTTGCCTGACGGACAGCGTTCATCATGGCCTTTTCGTCAGAGGAGCCATGAGCCTTGATGACAGGCCTGGTAATGCCAAGGAACATGGCACCGCCCACCTCGCTGGAATCCATCAGCTTTTTGAATTCAGTCACGCCATTCTTGCAGAAAAGATAGCCAATTTTTGTTCTGAGAGAGCTTTTGAACATCTCCTTAATCTTTTTGCCAAGGAAGATGGCTGTGCCCTCAATGCTCTTCAGTAAAATATTCCCGGTAAAGCCGTCGCAAACCACCACGTCGCAGGCACCGCCGGGTACGTCTCTGGCCTCCACATTGCCAATGAAATTCAGATCCCCTGCGTCTCCTGCCTTTTTCAGCAGTGCAAAGGCCTCCTTCTGAAGGTCACGGCCCTTGGTCTCCTCAGCGCCGTTGTTCAGAAGTCCCACCCGGGGATTCTTTATGTCCAGATACTTCTCCGCGTAGAAGGAACCCATATAGCCAAACTGGAGCAGATACTCCGGTGTGCACTCGTTGTTGGCTCCCGCATCCAGAATCACACACTTGCCCGTGGCAGTGGGGCACACAGGGCTGAGAGCCGCACGCTTGATGCCCTTGATGCGCTTTGCCACCAGCGTGGCAACGGTCAAAAGTGCGCCGGTATTTCCTGCGGAAACGAAAGCATCGCCCTTTCCGTCAGCCAGCAGCTGTGCGCCAACCACCATAGAGGAGTCCTTTCCGGTACGGAGCACCGCCGTGGGATTATCGCACATGGTAATGATCTGGGATGCAAAAGCGATCTCCACCCCCTGGGGCAGGGTATCAATTCCCTCCTCCTTGAGGCATTCCAGAATCCGGTCGCTTTGACCCACCAGAACGATTTCCACATCAAAGGCCTTTGCCGCCGCGATTGCGCCCAGCACCTGGGCCTTAGGGGCATTGTCGCCGCCCATGGCATCTACGATAATTTTCATTGGCTGCTCCTTTCAACCGCCGCTTACAGAGAAGCCGCGATTTGATCGATGGTTTCAAGAGCCCTGCGGCTCACTTCCAGATAACGGTCATGCTTTTTCCCCTTGAACTTGTAGTTCAGGGGATCAATGATGCCGAAATTGATATTCATGGGCTGGAACTTCATGACGGTACTGTCGCTGATGTACCCTGCCAGAGCGCCGATGGCGGTGTGGGTGGGGAATCCGATGGGTTCCTTTCCCAGCAGCTTCCGGCCCATTTCCAGCGCCGCCAGCATACCCGATGCGGTGGACTCCACATAGCCCTCCACGCCGGTCATCTGCCCCGCAAAGGCAATATTCGGGTTCTTTCTGGCCCGATAACAGGCATCCAGCAGTCTTGGGGAATCCAGATAAGTATTCCGGTGCATGACACCGTAGCGAAGGTATTCCGCATGTTTCAGCGCCGGGATCATGGAGAACACTCGCTTCTGCTCCGGCCATTTCAGGTGGGTCTGGAAGCCCACAATGTTGTAAATACTGCCCTGCCGGTTGTCCTTTCTCAGCTGAACAACAGCGTATGGCTCCCGGCCGGTTTTGGGGTCCTTCAATCCCACAGGCTTCAGGGGACCAAACCGGAGGGTATCCACACCCCGACGGGCCATGACCTCCACGGGCATACAGCCCTCAAAGACCTTTTTGTCCTCGAAGCCATGGACCTCCGCCTGCTGCGCGGTGGAAAGGGCCTCCACGAAGGCAAGATACTCCTGCTCATTCATGGCACAGTTGATGTAATCCGCCGTTCCCTTGTCGTACCGGGACGCAAACCAGCAGTGGTCCATATCCAGAGAGTCAAAGCTCACCAGCGGCGCCGCCGCGTCATAAAAGCTCATGCTGTCGGCGCCGTCAAAATACCGGTGGATAGCCTCCGCCAGCCCATCAGAGGTCAGGGGGCCGGTGGCAATAATGGCCGGGCCCTCCGGCAGCTCCGTCAGCTCCCGGTGAACGATTTCTATATTCTCGTGGTTTTCCAGAGCATCGGTGATGGTCCGGGCAAAGGCAGTCCGGTCAACAGCCAACGCGCCGCCGGCCTCCACCCGGTTCTCCTCCGCACTGCGCAGAATCAGACTGCCCAGATGCCGAAGCTCTTCCTTCAGGAGGCCAATGGCGTTTGCAAGGCTGTCCCCCCGGAGGGAGTTGGAGCAGACCAGCTCCCCGAACAGGTCGGAGTGATGGGCGGGAGTCTTTTTCTCCGGCTTCATCTCAATGAGCTGAACCTTCAGCCCCATATTCGCCAGCTGCCATGCGGCCTCGCTGCCCGCAAGGCCGGCGCCCACCACTGTTACGTCATGCTTCATCGCCGCTGACCTCCGTCTTTTTCCTGGTCTTTTTCGCCGTGGAAGCGGTGTTTTTGGTGGTCGTCTTCTTGGCAGTTGTTTTCTTTGGGGCAGGCTTCTTCTCCGCCGTCTTTTTTGCCGTGGTCTTTTTGGCAGCGGTCTTTTTCACAGGAACCTTCTTGGGTTCCTCTGCCACAGTCTCCGGAGGCTCCTCATCGGCGGCTTTCTTCTTCCGATATCCCCGAAGTTCCTCGGGAGTGAAGTTCTCACACTTCTCGTTGATGCAGTACATCTTCTTCTGCCCCTTGCCGGAGCGTTTGAACATGGTCATGCCGCAGTAGGGGCAGTCCTCGGCGGTGGGAACCTCCCAGGACATAAAGCCGCAGTCCTTGCCCTTTTCACAGGCATAGTAGGCGTAGCCCCGCTGGGACTTCCGCTTGAGCATACCGGAACCGCACTTGGGGCACCGGCCGGGCATACGCTCCGCCAAAGGCTTGGTATTGGTGCATTCGGGATAGCCGGGGCAGGCAAGGAACCGGCCAAAGCGTCCGCTCTTGATGACCATATTCTTGCCGCAGACCTCACAGATTTCGTCTGTGACCTCATCGGGCACCTTGATCCTGGTGTCCTTCAGAGCCTCCTCGGCGTCGATCAGCTCCTGATGGAAGTTCGCGTAAAAGTCCCGGAGCACCTGCTTCCAATAGACCTTTCCCTCTTCCACCTGATCCAGCCGGGCCTCCATATCGGCGGTAAAGGCCACATCAATCACATCCCGGAACCGGTCCTTCATAAGCCCCGTGACCACCTCACCAAGGGGGGTGGGACTCAGGCGCTTGTCCTGCTTGATGACATATTCACGATCCAGAATGGTGGATACGGTGGCAGCATAGGTGCTGGGCCGTCCCACGCCCTTTTCCTCCATGGCCTTGACCAGCGTGGCCTCGGTATACCGTGCGGGAGGCTGGGTAAAATGCTGGAGCTTTTCGTGGCCACCCAGAAGCAGCCCTTCTCCCTCAGTGAGATTGGGCAGGGGCGTCTGCTTTTCCTCGGTTTCGTCGTCCTTGCCCTCCTCATATACGGCGATAAAGCCGGGGAAGCGAAGGCTCTGATGGTTGGCCCGGAAAATATGCCCGGCGGAAACCGCGTCAATGGACAGGGTGTCATATACCGCATTGGTCATCTGGCATGCCACAAAACGGCTCCAGATCAGGCGGTAGAGCTTATACTGATCGGTGGTCAGACTGCTGCGGACAGCATCCGGGTCCAGCCGGACATCGCTGGGACGGATGGCCTCATGGGCATCCTGCGCGGCATTTTTGGTCTTGTAGCGTCTGGGGCCCTGATAGTATTCGCCGCCATAGCGGGAGGAAATAAAGCTGCCCGCCGCTGCCAGAGCTTCCTCAGAAAGCCGCTGGGAATCGGTACGCATATAGGTAATCAGGCCCACAGTACCTGCGCCCTCCACATCAATGCCCTCATAGAGCTGCTGGGCAATGGCCATGGTCCGGCGGGGCGTCATACCCAGCTTTCTGGAGGCCTCCTGCTGGAGGGTAGAGGTGATAAAGGGCGGCGCAGGGGTCTTTTTCTTCTCAGAGCGCTTCACGCTGCTGACGGTAAAGGGGGAGGCGCTGATGTCCTTCAGGATCTCATCCACCTCTTCCTCGCTGTGGAGCTCCCGCTTCTTGTCCTCCCCGTGATAGTGGGCCGTGAAGCTGCCAGGGCCCTCCAGCCGCTGAAGCTCCACATCAATGGACCAGTATTCCTGGGGCACAAAGGCCCGGATTTCCTCCTCCCGCTCCACCACCATACGGGTGGCAACGGACTGGACCCGTCCCGCGGACAGACCTCTGCGGATCTTCTTCCACAGCAGGGGCGACAGCTGATAGCCCACCAGACGGTCCAGAATCCGCCTTGCCTGCTGGGCGTCCACCAGATTCTGGTCAATCTCCCGGGGGTTCTGAATGCTGGTGTTGACCACATTTTTGGTGATCTCGTTAAAGGTGACGCGGCTGGTATTCTCGTCCTTCAGTCCCAGGAGGTATTTGAGATGCCAGGAAATGGCCTCTCCCTCCCGGTCAGGGTCCGTCGCCAGATAAACCCGCTGGCTTTTCGCCGCCGCGGCCTTCAGGTCTGAAATAATCGCCTCCTTGCCCTTCAGGGGCATATACTGAGGCTCAAAGTCCGCTTCTATATCAACGCCAATCTTACTTTTGGGCAAATCCCGCAGGTGTCCCATGCAGGCCTTGACCTCGTAATCCGGCCCCAAATACTTTCCGATTGTTTTTGCCTTTGCCGGTGACTCGACAATGACCAGGTTCGATGCTTTTGCCATCAAGCTTCCTCCGATGTCTATCTAAGATTGCTGTCAAAACGCTTTCCGGGCTGCTGGGTCACATACCCGTACACCTCCAGAAGCGTCAGCGCGGAGAGCACCCTTGCCGGGGGCAGGGCAGTTTCCGCGATAATATCATCCACATGACGCTGCCCCTTGGCCAGCACATCCACAATCAGTTTCTGGTCAGGAGTCAGTTCTGTGATAACGTTCTGTAGGTCAATATAATGCCTGTTTTCCCCGTTGTCAATTCTATTTTCTTCCGGAGCCTCGGTTTTTTTCACGGTTTCGGCGGATTTTGCCGGTTTTTCGGAGGTTTTTGCGGGTTTTGGGACATTCACAGGGCTGGCCACTTGCATGGACTGTGGCGTTTCTCTGGGGGAAAGGGTCATGGAAGTTCCGCCGGGGCGTTTCTTCAGCAGCTCCGGGAACTGATGGACGTAGTTCTGCAAAATGTCCCAGCCGCTGGTTGCCAGCTGTGCCCCTTCCCGGAGCAGATCATTGCTGCCCTCGCTGGCGGCAAGGCCGATATTGCCGGGGACAGCATAGACGTCTCTCCCCTGCTCCAGGGCATAATCCGCCGTAATCAGGCTGCCGCTTTTTCTGGCGGCCTCCACCACCAGAACCCCAAGGGCAAGGCCGCTCATGATCCGGTTCCTTCTGGGAAAATTGCTGCCAAGGGGCGGCGTTCCCGGAGGATACTCCGAGATCAGGCAGCCATACCGGGCAATGTCCTGATAAAGCGCCCGGGCCTCCGCCGGATAGACAATATCCAGTCCGTTTCCAAGCACCGCCGCAACGGGTGCTCCTGCACTGAGGGCCCCCTCCAGCGCCAGAGAGTCGATGCCCTTCGCCGCGCCGGATACCACCGCCGCGCCGCAGTTGCCCAGCTGATAGCCCAGACGCTTTGCGGTCATCAGGCCGTAGCCGCTGGCCTTTCTGGAGCCCACCACGGTAATCACCGGAAGGGTATCAAAGGACAGCAGCTTTCCCTTATAGTATAGTACAAGTGGGGGCGCATCAATATTCTTCAGCCGTTCGGGATAGACGGCATCCTGCCATGTGAGGATATGGATCCCCTCTTTTCGGCAATCCTCCAGAATGGCCAGCGCCTTTCTGAGATCGTGACTGCCAAGGGCCTCCTTCTCCCGACTGCCGAGGCCCTCCACTCTGTCGAGAGCTTCTCTGGCTGCCAGAAAGATGTCCTCCGGCGTGTCAAAATACCGGAGCAGATTTCTCTGAGATTTCAAAGACACCCCACGGAGGGTGGTCAGCCAAATCCAATACCGAATCATACGTCCGCCTTCTTTCAACGTTTTTTACAAAGAGGTCATTTGCCACAGCACAATGGCCGAAGCCACCGCCGCGTTCAGGGATTCACATCTGGGGGTCATGGGAATGATGATCTGACCATCGGAGGCCTCCAACAGTTCCCGTGATACCCCCTGTCCCTCGCTGCCAATGACCACAGCTGCCTGCCTCAGGTCAAAGCTGCGAAGGTCCTTTGCTTTGTCGGTGAGGGCTGTTGCCAGCAAAGGAATGTGTTTCTCCCGACACTGCTCCACCAGCTCACGCCTTGAAAGCATGGCCGGGGGATTCCGAAAGATCGCCCCCATGGTGGCTCGGACAGTCTTTTCGTTGTAGGGGTCCGCGCAGCCCTCCAGCAGGATTACCGGAATATCCAGCGCATCCGCCGTCCGGAGAATGGTGCCCACATTTCCCGGGTCCTGCACGCCCTCCAGCACCAGACAGCCGGGCTTCACCGCAGCTGTCCCCTGCGGCGGCATGGCGCAGACAAACATAGCCCCCTCGGGAGCCTCCATTCTGGAAATCTGAGCCATCAGAGCAGGCGAAACCTCCACCGCCCGCACATGTGCAGGCAGCTCCGGACAGGCTACCCCGGTCTGGACAATGACCGTTTCCAGACGGTCGGGCGCCCATTTGATGGCCTCCTGAAGCAGCTTCGTTCCGTCACCCACAAAGACTCCCTCACTTCTTCGCTGCTTCCGGGAGCCTTGCAGCTTCACCACCCGGGTGAAGAGGGGATTTTTCCGGCTGGTCAGAATCTCCATCACAGCTTCCGGAACCGGGCAAGATCTTTGTTTTTGCCCATAATCATGACGGTGTCTCCTTCGGAAACCACATCCTCCGCGCCAGGAGACATCATCATCTTGTTCTCCTTCTGGTTCTGGATAGCCAGAACGCTGACGCTGTACTTGGCCCGTACATTCAGCTGTTTGAGGCTTTTGCCGATCCAGTCCTTTGGCGGGTCGATCTCAGCGATGGCGTATTCGCTGGAAAACTCAATATAGTCATGGAAGCTGCCGCTTCCAAGGCTCTGCACCAGACGCAAAGCCATCTCCCGCTCGGGAATTACCACCCGGTCTGCGCCGATCCGTTCCAGCGCCCGCTTGTACATTTCATTCTGGGCCTTGCAGATGACATATTTACAGCCCAGCTCCTTCAGGTTCATGGTAATCAGCACGCTGGCAGACAGATCCTCGCCCATGGCCACAATGGCGCAGTCGCACTGACCGGCCTCCATGGAACGGAGCACCTCCATATCCCTTGCGTCTCCGATGGCTGCATAGGTACAGGCATCCGCCATATGATTGACCAGCTCCTCGCTCTGGTCAATGACCATAACCTCATAGCCCATTTCATAGAGCTTGGACGCAGCAGCAATGCCAAAACGGCCCAACCCAATTACAAGAAAAGTCTTCATCATTCCGCTCCTCTCATCCGATCAGCACCCAGGTTTCCGGGCGGCGAATTCCGTTTTCCGGAATCCGCTTCATCATAAAGGCAAAGCTGATGGTCATAATCCCTACTCTGCCGAAGAACATATACACAATTAATAGAATTTTGGAAGCAAGATTCACCTCTGCGGTAATGCCGGTGCTGAGTCCCACGGTACAGATGGCCGAAGCCGTCTCATACAGGCAGTCTCCCAGAGGCAGTCCATTGGAAGCAGACAGGAACACGCCTCCTGCAACCCCCAGAAACAACACCAGAATGGCAATGCCCGCAGCACTGTTGATCTGCTCCTGCCGGATTCTCCGTCCGAAAGCAGTCACATCCCGCCGTCCGCGAAGAACGCTCACTGCCATCATAAACAGTAGGCCCACAGAGACGGTTTTGATACCGCCGGCAGTGGAACCGCCGGAGCCGCCCACAAACATCAGGCAGATGGAGATGAGCTTTCCGCTTCCGGTCATTTCTCCCTGACCGATGGCGGCAAAGCCTGCGGTTCTGGTGGTCATGGACTGGAAAAATGATGCCAGCAGCTTGTCCCCAGTATTGAGATTCCCAAGGGTCATGGGATTGTTCCACTCCACCAGCGCGATCAGGGCTGCGCCTCCGATAAGCAGAACCGCCGTAATTGTCAGCACCAGCTTGGTGTAGACACTGTAGCGGGAGGTTTTTTGATGCATCAGCAGGTCATTCCACACGAAGAAGCCCAGACCTCCAAGGATGACCAGCCCGGCAATCACCAGATTTACAAATACATCCGTGGAAAAAGCCGTCAGGCTGCTGCCCGGCTCCAAAAATCCGAGAACGTCGAAGCCCGCGTTGCAGTAGGCGGAAATGGCGTGGAATATGCCCATCCAGAGGGCCTTTTTAAAGGGGAACAGCATGGAAAACCGGGCAGTCAGCAGCGCTGCGCCGATGCCCTCCACCACAATGGTACCCACCAGCACCACCTTCACCAGATGGACAACACCGCTTAATTCATTGAGGGCCATGGCCTGTTGAATCACCAGCCGCTCCCGAAGTCCGATTCGCCTGCGGAGGGCAAAATACACTATGGAAACCAGCGTCATATAGCCCAGACCGCCGGTCTGAATCAGTCCCAGCAGTACGATCTGGCCAAAGGCACTCCACTGGGTCCAGGTATCCACAACGCTCAGTCCCGTGACACAGGTGGCAGAGGTGGCGGTAAACAGTGCCGTCAATAATCCGCAGCTCTGCCCCTCCCGGGAGGATACCGGCAGTGACAGAAGGATCGTCCCCAACAGGATCACGATTCCAAAGAAGCACACCAGAATTCGCGTGGCGTTGTCGGCTTTTTTTCGTGCCCGATGGGGCATCCCGGAAAATGTTGTTTTCATAGACGCTCCTCTCCAATAAAAACGGGGGTGCTGCACACAAATGCAGCACCCCCTGTAAAGGCTTCTGTCCCTTCCGCCGCGTTCCGTCAGGGGGAACACTGCCGGGCGTTTTCGCTGCAAGTTATTCCCCCGCAGCAATCAGGGCGCCGGCCATGGCCACAGCATTTTCCTTTGCATCGCTGGCCTCTATGCCGCCGTCCACGGTGGTATAGTCCATGATGGACAGATACATATCCTCCATGCCGCAGGCAGCCAGCACAGGATTCTCCGCAAGGCTCTTGCGGACAGGCTTATCCTCGTCGCCGGGCAGACCCATATCCGTGAGATCATCCGTAAAATACCCGATCTGAGGATTGGTGTAGGCATCGGAGATATTCTCGCTCATGAGATACAGCGCCACATCCTTCTGGGTCAGGTAGAGGTACATGCGCTCCTCATTTTCCCGACCAAGCTCCGTGTCGCCGTTGACGTACAATACCACATAGTTGATCTTCACAACGCCGTTGCCGTCCAGATCCGCCACCACAGGCCGCAAAACCTGATCCAGCACATCCAGCTGGGTGTCATCCACATAGTAATCCGCGGCAATGACCACAGTGGTGTCATAGCGCTCTCTTGTGACAGCATCGACGGTGATAAAGGTGACAATGCCGATCACTGCCACGGCCACCAGCGTGGCCCATTTATAATGATACCAGAATACATTTACAAACCAGTGGCGAAAGCCGCCGTTTTCTGCGATTGTATCTTTCAGCTTGCTCATAATCTGTCCTCGCTTTTGCCGGAATCCATGCACGTATTCCATGTTGAAAGCCCCGGAAACCTTGGCTTCCAGGGCCTGAGGTTTTGTTGTTGCCCATCATTATAGCAAAGAAAACCCAGCATTTCAAGTCCTGCCGCTGCTCCGGTCCTGTATTTCGCTCACTTTTCCAGGGTCACAAGCATGGGCTGAAGCTGGATTCCCTCCAGGGCAGCCTCTGCCGCCTGCGTGATTTTGGTCATGTCCGCTTTCAGGGAGGCAGGCTTCCCAATGGGGTCATCCTGCCCGAAGGGCACCAGATAGATGTTCTTTTTCTGCCCCAGCTCCAGAAGATTTTTCCCGCTGGCCCCAAGGCCATCGTTGGTGGACACTGCCAGCAGCACAGGCTTCTGATTCCGAAGCTGGGCCTTCACTGCCATGGTCACTGTGGAATCCGTGATGCCCTGGGCCAGTTTTCCAAGGGTGTTGCCCGTACAGGGCGCCACGATCAGCAGATCCAGCAGTCCCCTGGGGCCGATGGGTTCCACCTCCCGGATCTCCCGAAGCGGTCTCCTGCCGCATAGCTCCGTAAGGCGCTGGATGTGTGCTTCCGCCGTCCCAAATCTGGTATCCGTTCTGCCGCTGATTTCTGACAGAATGGGAATTACATGTTCAAAAGTCTCCGTCAGGTGCTCCAGTTCCCGGAACACCCCATCGAAGGTACAGAATGAGCCGCACATGGCAAAGCCAACGGTCTCCCGTCTCATTCCAACATCCTCCCCTCTCTGAGCGCATAGGTGACAAAGGACTCCGCCAGCAAAATGCCGGCAGTTTTGGGGGCGGTCTTTCCCGGAAGCCCCCCTGCCAGACAGAGCTTCCGAAGCCGCGCCGTATTGTCAGGAAACCCTCCGGGCATGGATGCCAGCTCCATAAATACACAGTCCTCTCCGGTTTCCTTTACCTGCTGCTCTGTCATGATCTGCCCGGGCACAGTATTGCAAATCAGGTCATAGTCCCCGAGACCCCGGCCATAGACCCCTGTCCGCTCGAAAGAGAGTCCCTCCAGAGAAAGGGCCGCCTCCTGTTCCTGCCGCCGGACTGCCACAGTGACCTGGGCGCCCAGCCTCCGGAGCAGCTCAGACAGGTATTTCCCGATCCTGCCCCAGCCGATCACCAACACCTTTGCTCCCCGTAACGTTCGCTCCAGATACTCCAGCGCCAGCATCACCGCCCCCTCCGCTGTCACATATGCGTTTTTCAGGAGGTAATCCTCCTGCTCCAGCAGACTGACGCAGTACACGCCACGGCTTTGGAGCCAGCTTTCCAGCTCCGACGGCAGCTGTCCCGCCCCGAGGGAGGCATGCTGCGCCAGAAGATAGGGAATCAAGGCCGCTTCAACGGTTTCTCCTCCCACGGACAGCAGTTCCTCCGAAAGCCCCTTCATGGGCAGGAGCACGTGAGATGCACCTTCCAGCGCCGCGCAGAGGCTGGGCGCGTCATTTTCCCGGCCGGGAACACCCCAGCACTTCACCGCAAAACCCTGCTTTTCAAGGTGCCCGGCGGCATATTTGTAGCGGCCGTCGCCGCCGATGACCCAAATCGTCTGCTCCACAAAAGTCACCTCCCGCATTCATTCTATTCAGCAGACAGATAATTTGTCATTCCTTTGGACTTTTTCGCCGGAATGGTGTATACTGCATTTCCGGAGGGATTTTATGATTCTAAGCTACACTGTTAAACCCGAGGATCAGGGACGGACCCTGTTTTCCGTGCTGCACTACCGGATGCAGCTTTCCACAGGTCTCATCAAGCGTCTGAAATACCAGACGGAGATGCTGGTGGATGGTACTCCGGTCCACACCGATTACCGGCTCACTGCCGGCCAGCAGATCACTCTGCCCCTGCCGGAGGAAACCGCTGATTTCCCACCGGAGCCGGGACCTCTCAATGTGCTTTACGAGGATGAGGCGCTTCTGGTGATCCATAAGCCCGCTGGAATCATCATCCACCCCTCCGCCACAAGAAATACCGGCACCCTGGCAAATCGGATTCTTTCCTATCTTGGCAGTGGAACCGTTCACCCGGTGAACCGGCTGGACAGAGACACCACCGGTGTGGCTGTCTTTGCAAAAAACGGCTATGTGAAAAGCATCCTCACGGATTCCATGGTACACGCCAGAATTCACAAGACCTACCATGCCCCGGTCTATGGCCGTCTCCCGGAACCATCCGGTGTCATTGACCTTCCCATTGACCGGCTCACGGCGGACTCTCTCTGGCGTGCCATTCGCCCGGAGGGTCAGCCCTCCCGGACGGCCTACGAGCTGCTGGAGGAGCACGGGCCCTTTGCACTCTACGCCTTCCATCCCCTGACGGGACGAACCCATCAGATCCGGCTCCACAGCATGGCCTCCGGTGCCCCCCTTCTGGGGGACCCGGTTTACAACTCTCCGGAGTCCAAAGCCTTCTCCGACGGACTGGGGCTGGAAATCCAGCAGCTTTGCTGCGTGGAAATGACCTTTCCCCACCCCATGACCGGTCAGCCCCTCACCGTAACCGCCACGCCGGAGTGGAACAGCGCCCCATGGTTTACAGGAAACTGAATGCTTCAAAATAGCAAAATGCGCCCTGCGGATCACTCCGCAGGGCGTTTGGCATATGCGTCAATAGATTACAACAGTGGAACCAATGGGCAGAATCGCATCCAGCTGTGCCAGTGAATCCTCTTCCATGCGGACGCTGCCACCAGAAGCAGGCTCACCCATGGTCTCATCGGCAAGCTCGTCGGTATCCGCATCATAGGGACGGCTGGTAAAGGCCTCGCCGCCGTTGAATACCAGAACCGGCTCCACATAGGTATCATTGGGAAGATCCCAACGATCCGATCTGCTTTCATATTTGAACACGCCGATGGTGGTTGGAGAGGTGTTCTTGCCGGAAGCGCAGCTGTAGCAGCCGATATAGACCCAGCCGCCGTCCTCCGCAGTAAATACGTTGACCTTCTGGGTGTAAAGGTTCACCCACACCAGATAGTCCGTCTCACTGGTAAAGCCGTTGTCGTTCACAAAGGCGGTTTTCGTCTCCTCATCGTAATCCATGTCCGTGGTTACATTTTCCTCAGAGATTTTCGCGTCTTTCGCGCTGACCCAGCCGCTGGAGCCATCCGGAAGCTGCACTTCAATGGCCTTCATATCTCCATCCTCGGATTCATAGCTCAAAACCAGGCAGGCGTCATCGGCGGTGACGCTTCCGGAGGTTTCCTCCAGGGTCTCATCCTCAAAGAGGTCGGTGTCCCGGAGAATTTCAACGGGGATTTCCGCAGTCCTGACCGCCCCAATGGTATCTCCGGCAGGCAGCGCTACTGGAACGCCGGTTTCACCGAAAACGGTCTGACCGTCATAGATCATTTCCAGGCGAACCATGGCAGTGGTGGCGCTGTAATCGGTTACATCCAGTTCTACCGTGGCTTCCACGGAGGTTCCCTCCACCAGGAGCTGCTGTGGCTTCTGCTCAAAGGCCACATCATCCAGATACCAGGTCAGGTCAGCGGTAATGCTTTCGGAAATGCCGCTGAAGGTCGCTGTCACAACCGTCGTGGGCATTTCCTCCGAGATGGCGTTGTCGGCGTAAATCGTGATTTCAGGATTGTCTGTAATCACCGCCGGCGCCTGATCCGGCAGATTGCCTGCCCCCATCTCTGAAGAATCCGGTGTAAACACAGCCGCGTTGCCCATCAATGTCTCCTGACTGTGATCGTCGTTTCTGTGAAGGAAGCTGCGCACCAGTGTAAAGCCCGCCGCCGCAATTACCAACAGGCAAATAATCGTAATAATCGTTCCGAATACACGTTTCATAACATCACCACTTATTTTTAACTTTTTCTGCAAAGCCGAAGAAATCCCGGATTTCCACAGGAGTTCCATCGTCCAGCACCACCGTTCCGGTGAACCGGCCAAACACCTGGTGCTGATCGGAGCACAGCGGTCCCACCGCTGTTTTTGACATCCGGTCCAGCACCGGCTGGAATTTCAGGTTCAGACGGCGGTCTGAGGAGGTAAACAGCCATGGGGACATATAGTCCTCTTTTTCTCCCTTCATGGGAATCTGGAACAGTACCCGCTCCAGTTTGTGGGCATGGCCGTCGTAAAACATCATGTTTTCCGACGCCGCTCTCGTATCACCAAAGCCATAGCCCAGATTGAACCCAAAGGTCACGCCGTCCACGGTGCCGGAGGCACTGCTCCAGTACCATGTATTGTCGTAGGTCCACACACCACGGCCCCAGTCCAGCACCCCGAAGGTATCCTCCGGGGAAAATTCATAGGTTTTCCCGTCGAGGTCCACGCTGCCGCTGACACGGAAGCAGTTGATCTTCTGGTTGTAGTAGAAGGCTTTGGGCTTTCCTTCAAAGGGCGTGGCAATGACCATGGAATCCTGCTGGGTATTTTCCAGCAGAAACCCGCCGTCAATGGGCTTTCCGTCCATGAAGTTGTCCATGTGGAACACTAGCCGCCGGGTGTTTCCCTGATTCTCAAACAGAAGCTGATAGCCCTTGCCGGAGGAAAACACATTGCCCGTTTTGCTGGTTTCCGGCAGATTGGTTCGACCCATGGGCAAAATCCGCATGGGCGAGGTGGTCTTTTCCCACCGGTTTTCAAAATCCAGAAAGCTGATGCTGTCAAGGCCCATATAGCCGTTGTCAGCCACCGTCAGAGCAACACCCCAGCGTCCATTGGTCATGAGATAATAGTCCCATTCCTTCACCCGCAGGGAATTGGCTGCGATATCCTTCCGGTGATAATCCAAAAGCAGCTCCGTTGCCCAGCCCGGTTCTCTCAAGGTCCCCTCTTTTGTCAGAAGGGGGCCCGGCTCAGTGATTCTGTGCTGCACGCAGTCTCGCCTCCATATAACTGTGGGCGCCGTGCTCCAGCGTGTCATCCAGCGCCGCAAGGCTTACATTCGGATACTTCCGCTCCAGGGCCCAGCGAAGCAGCATGTCCGCAATGGCAGGGTTCTTGGGCAGAAGACAGCCGTGGCTGTAGGTTGCGTAGACATTTTTATACCGTGCCCCCTCGAAGCCGTCCTCTCCGTTGTTGCCAAAGCCCGAGAGCACCCTTCCGATGGGCCGGACACCGCTTCCCAGATAGGTCTTGCCGGAGTGGTTCTCAAAGCCCACCACCGTCTGCCCCTCCAGATCGTCACAGGTGTACATATAATTTCCGATCATTCTGTCCTTATGGCCGATGGTGTAAAGATCCAGGGCACCAATAAAGTCGCACTGCTGTCCATCCCAGGTCTTATAATAGCTGCCAAGGATCTGGTAGCCGCCGCAGATGGCCAGGAAGGGCTTTTCATCCTCAATGGCGGACTTGATCTGCAGGGATTTGTCTCCCCGAAGGTCCTCCAGCAGAACCTCCTGCTCAAAGTCCTGTCCGCCGCCGATAAAGAACAGATCATATTGGGAGGCATCCAGTTTCTGCCCAATGGAGATGCCCTCCACCGTACAGTCAATGCCACGCCACTCCAGACGCTTTTTCAGGCACGTAACATTGCCCCGGTCGCCGTAGAGATTCAGAATGTCGGGATACAGATGGCAGATTTTCAGTTCCATGCTTACGCCTCCCAATATTCCTTAAAGCCGTAGGTACGGCTGATTTTATCCCGGAGATCCAGCATGGCCGTATAGGTGGGCATCACATAGACGGGCTGGGGCTGGGCAGTGACCTTTTCCATCAGGGCCACATAGTCCTTCTCAATAAAGATTTTCTCCGGAGGAATTCCCGCATACTTGAAGCGCAGGGCCATATCATCGGCACGGACACCGGACACATAGATGGCATCCAGCTTTTCGCCCATATCCAGGAGCTTTTCAAAGTCAACGTCCCAGATCCAGCTGATGTCTCTGCCGTCCTGAGCCCGGTCGTTGAGGCAGGCCACAAAGACCGCATGACCGGAGGCGTTGCTCAGGAAGTTCAGCACCTGATTGCAGCCCGCAGGGTTTTTAATCAGAATCATGCGCACAGAGGTGCCGTTGATGTCGAACTTCTCCATGCGGCCGAACCCGCACTGGAACCGACTGAGGCTTTCAGCCACGGTGGCCGCATTCAGCCCCATGGCCTTGCCCGCCGCCATGCAGGAGGCAGCATTGTAGATGTTGTAGCCGCCGGGCAGATTGACCACCGCCGGGTACTCTGTTCCATCCAGACGGAAGGTGATTTGAGACTGCTCCGCGTCGGAGGAGCGCACCTGGCTCACAGCCACCTGAGGCTCGGGACGGCCATAGCCGCAATGGGGGCAGTGATACCCGCCCAGATGACCGTAGGTCACATAGTCATAGACGTACTCATGCTTGCATTTGATGCAGTAGGGCGCGTCAGAGACCTCCTCCACCCGTTTTTCATAGATGGGGGTATTGACACCGTAGAAAATCACGGGGTTTTCCACCTCGCCAGCCAGTGAGCCGGACAGGGAATCATCCGCGTTCAGGCACAGTACGGCATTGGGACTGTGGCTGATGCCGATGCGGATATTGTCCAGGGTATGGGTGACTTCCCCGTAGCGGTCCAGCTGATCCCGGAACACATTGGTGACGACCACCGTTTTGGCATCCACAAAGGTGGAGATGGCCTTAAAGGCCGCCTCATCGGCTTCGATGAGTGCATAGGGATACCGGCACTTTCCGGACAGGGTGCCGGAGTTGGCAGCAAATTCTGCGGTGACGCCGCTGAGGAGATTTGCGCCGGTCTTATTGGCAAAGAAGGAGATTCCAGAATCGGTCATGGCCTGCTCGATCATACGAGACGTAGTGGTCTTGCCGTTGGTGCCCGTGACGATCACAGTCGTCACGTCCTTTGCCAGCCGTCCGAGCAAATCAGGACAGATTTTCAGGGCAATTCTGCCCGGCATATCTGTACCGCCTCTGCCCAGCTTGCGAATGGCGAACCGGGAGAATTTGCACATAAATATTGCAAAAGATGTTTTTACGTTCATAACTTTAAGATTGTATCACATCTTTGGGTTTTTGGCAAGATTTTCGAGATGGGGTTTTATTCTACCTTTCCTCTCACCATCAAGAAACCCGCCCTGACGGTTCAGGGCGGGAAATTGCTTATACAATATACTGGAGGCAGTCTGCCACTTCTCCGTTTTTCAAATACACTCTTGGAACCCGCTTGTTGATGTCGCAGACCAGCTCATAGGAAATGGTGCCAAGCTCGTCGGCCCAGTCATCCCATGTGATGGAGAGGTCCCCCTCACGGCCCACCACCGTCACCGTATCTCCCACCTTTGCCTCCGGCACACCTGTGATGTCCACCATGCACATATCCATGCAGATACGGCCCACCACAGGGACCTTTTTCCCGTGGAGCAGGAAGCACGCCTTCCCGCTGAGCCGCCGGGGCAGTCCATCTGCGTAGCCGATGGTACATACAGCAATGGTTCGCTTTTCCTTCGTCTCATAGGTCCGCCCATAGCTGACGGTAATTCCCGGCTCGAAGGGCCGGATGGCGGCAATGGAGGTTTTCAGCTCCATCAGTGGCCGCAAATCCGCCATGCCACGCAGGTCCCCGGAAGGGTCAAGGCCATAGGTGGCGATTCCGGGCCGGACCATATCGTGGGCAAACTGGGGATAGGCAATGGTTGCGCCGCTGTTGGCGCAGTGGACAATCTCCGGATGAATGCCCTGTTCGGCAAGGCCCTCCAGAATGCCCATGAATCTTCTGTGCTGCATAAGGGTGTATGCGTCCTCAGAGGGAGTGTCGGACACAGCAAAGTGCATGAAGATACCCTCGGTACGGAGATTGGCAAGGCTGTCCAGCTCCATAAGCTCCGGAATGGTCTCCGGCCGGCCATAGGCAAAGAACCCCAGACGGGACATGCCCGTATCCACCTTCATGTGAATTTTCAGGGTGCGGCCGGTGCCCTCCAGCGCTTTGGACAATTCCCTGCCGTATTCCAGAGAATGTACCTCTTGGGTAATGTTCAGAGCGGCCTCCCTGGCTGCATACGCCGGAGGGGTATAGCCCAAGATCAGAATGGGCAGAGCAACATCCGCCCGGCGAAGCTGCAGGGCCTCCTCAAAGTTGGACACTGCCAGATAGCCTGCCCCAAGCTTTTCCAGCTCCCTTGCAATGGGCACCGCACCGTGACCGTAGGCATCGGCCTTGACCACACCCAGAAAGCGGCAGCCCTCCGGCAGCCCCTTTCGCAGATATTCCACATTATGGGCAAGATGATCCAGATTAATCTCCGCCCAGGTTCTCTTCAGCAGATTCATGATTTTCAGCTTCTTTCGTGATGTATACAAGGTTTTCTATAGTACAGGAGATGATGGTGTTCTCTCCCTGAGAGACCTCTGCCCGAATGGGCTGTCCCTCCTGAAACCAGGTCAGAACCCAAAGCTGCTGTGTCCCCTGTCCAAGGGTGTATTCCGTTTTTTCCAGTTCCCCGTCCTTGGACATGGAGGAAATATACCCCTCCGTCCAGGCCTGATACAGGATTCCGGGCAGTGCCAGCGGTGAAACGCTGCTGCACTGCTCCACAGCCAGTACCGTATCCAAAAAGGAGATCTCCGCGTTCTTTCCGGAAACCGTTCCGGTAATGCCAGCAGCCTCCTCCGGCAGACGTACCGTCAGCTTTGTTTCCTCCCGGGTACAACTGCAATCCAGCGTAAAATCCCGGGTATATGTGCCAAAGTCCGCCGTCAGCGCGGTGGAGAAGCTGCAGCCGTCCTTGCCCAGCAGCTCTGACCGAAACCGCACCGGTGTCCGGGCCGATAATTCCGTACTGCCGCAGGCACACAGCAGCAGTATCAGCAGCATTGGTACGGCAAGCAGTCGCCGCACAGGGTTGTCCTCCCTACTTGAATATGGAGGACAGGGCGTCAATCATATCCGTGGGCAGCATGCTCCGGACTCCAAGACGGTCCCGGCTGAGATCGCCGGCCGCACCGTGAATCCACACCGCGCTGGCGGCAGCCTTCACCGGTTCCATGCCCTGTCCCAGCAGACATGTGAGAATTCCCGCCAGCACATCGCCGCTGCCGCCGGTGGCCATACCGGGATTTCCCGTGGAATTCACATAGACCTGTCCATCGGGGGAAGCTGTAATGGTTCGGTAGCCCTTGAGCACAATCACTGCCCCTGTTCTCTCTGCCATGGCCTTTGCCCCGGCGATCCGACCCCGGGAGAGGTCTCCGCCAAGCCGCAGAAACTCTCCCTCATGAGGGGTGAGAACCAGTGGTACGTTTGCCCTGTCCAGTCTATCTATATGCCCGGCGAGCACGTTTATGCCATCGGCATCCAGCACAACAGGGCATTCCGCCTTTTCCAGCACCGCATCCACAACCGCTTCAATATCATAGCCGCGGCCAATGCCCGGGCCAACCAGACAGGCAGATTTATCCCGGAGCCGGTCCTCGATCTCCGCCACCGCATACCGGCCAAAGCGACCGTTGCCGTTGCCGGGCAGTGGGAACACCACCGGCTCATCCAGCTTTCCCGCCAGAATGGGATACACCGCATCCGGCACCCCCAGATACACAAGACCTGCTCCGGTGCGAAGGGCAGCCTTTGCCGCCAACGCCGCCGCACCGGTAAAGCCCGTAGACCCGCAGAGCAGCAGGAGCTTTCCATAGTCTCCCTTGTGGCTCTCCAGCCTCTGACCGGGCAGCCAGGCGCGAACCATTTCCTCCGTCACATACTCCCCGTCAAATTCCGCCTGATCTCTGGCCTCCCGAGGAATGCCAATGTCATGGACGATCAGCCGCCCCGTATACTCCGTTCCCGGAGGCAGGAGCTGACCGGTTTTGGGCAGGTTGAAGGTCACGGTCACATCCGCCTTCACCGCACAGCCCAGTACCGCGCCGGTGTCGGCGCTGATGCCACTGGGAATGTCGCAGGAGAGGACCGTCCTTCCGCTGTTGTTGATGGCATCGATCAGTTCCGCATAGCTTCCGCCGATGTCCCGGGACAGTCCAGTGCCGAACAGAGCGTCGATCACAAGGGTACATTCTTCCACGGCCTGCGCTCCGGCAGCTTCCGAATAGTCCAGAAGCACGCCTCCGGCTTCTGTGAGAAGCGCCTCCATCTTTCGGCTGTCAGAGGTCATCTTCTCCCGGCTGCCAGCCATAAAGCACTTGACCGGATACCCGGCCTCCAGCAGATATTTCGCCGCAGCAATGCCGTCGCCGCCGTTGTTGCCGCTGCCGCAGAAGATCACCGCAGCGCCCCTCTCCCGGGACTTCAGCAGGGAATCCGCCGCCTGAAACAGCCCAAAGGCCGCCCGCAGCATCAATATGTCCGAAGGAACCCCAAGGGTATGGATGGTGTATTCATCCATACCCTTCATAGCCTTGCTTCCTGCAAATTTCATGCGTCCATCCCCTTGATCTTGGAACGGCAGTATTTCCGAATGGCCTCTCGCATCCGCTTGGAGGGCTGGAATACCACAAAAGTATATTTCCCATCCTTATCAACACAGATAAAGAACCAGCGTCCGGCAGCGTTTTTGCTGGAGGAGACATCCAGCACGGAGGTAATCTGGTAGCCCTTGGTTTCGGACTCGTATTCAGCGGTATAGGGAGCCATGACCTGAATTTTCTGATAATCGGTCTCCAGCAGGCGCTTGCGCTTCCGCTTGGCCATGATCTTGTCAATGTCCAGGTCCCCGTTGGTGAAGCTGTATTCGTATTCAACGCCCAGAAACTTGATTCCAATATAAACCCCGAATACGGTAATCGCCATCACGGCAGGCAGCAGCGCAGGGAGGAAGAGAAAACAGGCGGCGATGATTACCAGCGCAGCCACAGCCATCAGCAGCCCCAGAATGATATTCCGAATTCCGCCGCGCTTCACAACAAGCTCTTCCACAAAGGTATCGTCATTGTAATAATTCATGATATTCCCTCATATTTCATGGATTCCCCGCAGGGTTTCTATCATTATAATGCCTGCCGGACAAATCCGCAAGTGGCAGGGGCAAAAATCCCGAAAAACCGGGGTGTTTACAAGTCGCAGGCCGGAAAACCCCTGAAATTTGGCTGATTTTGCCCTTGCGGAAGGGCATTTTCTATGTTATAATGCTGCTTACAATTGAGCAAATTGCGATGATCGGGCTGTCCGGATCATGCTTGCATACCAAAGAGAGAGCGGGGTGCTGGGAGCCGCTTGTATGCTTGATGTGGGCCTTCTCCCGGGAGCTGCCGTCTGAACGCCGTGGGCCATTAGGATGTGCCGGAGCACACCGTTATCGTGCAGAGTGCGCCTTCTTCTGAGGGCGAATTGCGGGTGGTACCGCGGAAGAGAAGTCTTTCGTCCCCTTTGTGGACGAAGGGCTGTTTTTTATGCCGCCCAACAGTATTTCAGAAAATCTAAGCAGTAAGGAGTTATCACAATGAAACAACAGCTTGAAACCATTGAGAAAAAAGCCCGTGAAGCTCTTGCCGAGGTCAGGGAGTCCGCTGAGCTGGAAGCCCTTCGGGTCAAATTCCTTGGCAAGAAGGGTGAGCTCACTGCCGTGCTGAAGAAGATGGGCTCCCTGTCTCCTGAGGAGCGTCCCCAGATGGGTCAGCTGGCCAACCAGATCCGTGCACACATTGAGCAGGAGATCGAGACCCGCAAGACCGAGCTGGCAGCCGCAGCTCTGGACATGAAGCTCACCGCCGAAGCCATTGACGTGACCATGCCCCCCAAAACTGTGCCCATCGGCCACAAGCATCCCATGAGCATCGTTCTGGACGAGATGAAGGAGATCTTCATCGGTATGGGCTATGACGTGGTAGACGGCCCCGAGGTGGAGCTGGAGAGCTACAACTTCACCAAGCTCAACACCCCCGCAGGCCATCCCGCCCGTGACCGTCAGGACACCTTCTACACCACCGAGGACGACTCTGTGCTCCTCCGCACCCAGACCTCTCCCATGCAGATCCGTGTGATGGAGAGCCGCAAGCCTCCCATCCGCATCATCTCCCCCGGCCGTGTCTACCGGAAGGACGAGGTGGATGCCACCCACAGCCCCATGTTCCATCAGATGGAGGGCCTTGTCATCGACAAGGGCATCACCATGGCCGATCTGAAGGGCGCTCTGACTCAGATGGTCAAGCTGCTCTACGGTGAGGACAGCGTTGTCCGCTTCCGTCCCCACCACTTCCCCTTCACCGAACCCTCCTGTGAGGTTGACGTTCGCTGCTTCAAGTGCTGCGGCGAGGGTGAGATTGAAGGCCATACCTGCTCCACCTGCCATGGTGAGGGCTGGATCGAGATTCTGGGCGCCGGTATGGTTCATCCCTGGGTTCTCGAGGGCTGCGGCATTGATCCCAACGAGTATTCCGGCTTTGCCTTCGGCTGCGGCGTAGAGCGTATGACCATGAACCGCTTTGCCATCAACGATCTGCGTCTGATCTTTGAGAATGACACCCGGTTCCTGGAGCAGTTCTGAGAAAGGAGTGAGACGTTATGAATATTTCTAGAAAATGGTTGAATGAATATACCAAGATCACCGCAACAGACAAGGAATTCGACG
>JAQXMD010000044.1 GCA_029012465.1 Oscillospiraceae bacterium
CGAAAATATCTGATGGTGGGATCAGCCGCCTGACCGGCATCTCGAAGGCTATCATTGAAAGATATCTGAGACAATAACAAAGCCAGACAAAAGAACCGTCCCTGTGTCTTCGAGCACGGCATTTCCATCCGCCAGCTCAGCCGCCTGACCGGCATCTCGAAGGCTATCATTGAGAGATATCTGAGACAATAACAAAGCCAGACAAAAGAACCGTCCCTATGTCTTGCCGTAAGAATAAAACGAAACGCATCCGGATTTCCCGTCTGGACACAAGAATAGCATTTCCGTTGTACTTACCGGCTTCTGCAAATTGTATGACGGAACCGGTGATGCAGGAAGCACTGCTGTTGCTCTGCTCCGGGAACAGCATTGATATTACTCGGCTGAAACTTCAACAGCTGGTGACGCAGAAAACCCGATTGCTTTATTTTGGGGGACGAACAATGATCTTTCAGGGACTCGTTATACTCATATTCGCCGGCTTGTTTTTGGGGTTCGGTGTGCTCATATCCAATGCTTATGAGAAAAGCAGGAACCGTAACGTCTATGTTTATGGTATTCCACGCCCGTCAGCCGCAATCGTTATCAGTATGGTTGGTCTGGTTGTGTTTCAGGCTTTCAAACCGCACTCGATATTACAGCTGTTTTTTTCGCTTGTTGGCCTGTATTATGCGCTGTATTCTGTGTATAAAAAAATGGCTCACGCAAAACCGGCGCTTGTTATTTCTGCAATTTGTATCTCAATCTGCGTTGTCGAGCTTATTCTCGAGTTTCAGTAATACAGCCAAATGCTTTCCAGTGAATTGCGAACCGGTACGCTCCGCACCGGTCAGGGAATCACCACAGCACGTCAATCCGCCGGTGCCATAGTTCGTCAATGCGATAGCTGAGCTTTCCCGCTTGTCGGCCTATAAAGGGGCCGCCTCAAAACGATTTGATCGTAATGAGGCGGCCCCTGGTCATACCTTTTGATATTCTGTGAAAAAGCTGTCGAAACAGCAGCCCAGTAAAGAAGAAAACATGGTACGGTTCATATGATTCAGATATTTTTCGCGAATCGTTCGGCATTCCGCAGCAGGGAAATAATGGGACATATCAGCAACCCACAAAAGAAATTGCTGACACCGTGAACAAGGTCCCAGGGAAGTCCCGCTATAATCCAGGCAACCATACCCTTGAGATCCAGACCAAATATCAGCGCCTGTGCCGGAGCGTACAGGGTTCCAAACAGAAACCCATGCAGCGCACATATGGTCATATAGATGATCGGCCTTGCTTTTTCCGGAAGCTCCTTCGGCAAAAGCATCGTTGCACCCCACAGCAGCGTCCATATGTAAAGGTAGGGCAGCCACCATGTGGAAAACCCGGCCATCAGCCCATTTAAGAAAACATAGGTATAGATTGGATACAGTGCTTTTTTGCGATATACAACCGTGAACGCAACGACAAAGACGCCAAGCAGATGAACGTTGGGCAGTATCTCCATGATCACTTTTGAAGCATACATCAACGCACCGAGCATCCCGAACAACACTGTTTCCTTTACCGAAAGCTTCAAACTTACTCTACCTTGAAGGAATATACTGCGCCTGCGGTAATGTCGGTTGCATCAACGCCTGTGGACGCATATTCGCCATCCACATAAAACGCCCAATACTTTCCGTCCGTATCATAGTCAACGGTAATCCCATCTACAGTTTTCACATAAAGACCGTACTCGCCTTCTTCTCCCGCGATGAGGTCAAGCTCTGCCAAGGCATCGCCAACTGTTTTCTGATCGGTTTTGATTTGATAGGATGTTTCATTTCCTTCAGCATCCGTGACCGTAAAGGTAAACTCGGTCTTGCCTTCCCCCAGAACATTGCTTTCTGTTTGGGAAACGGTGCTGCCGGGAGCAGAGCTCCCCACATTGTCTTTGCTGCCGTTACAACCGGTTGTAAACAGTGCCATAGCCGCAATCAGCACGATACAAACGATGAACGACAACGATTTTTTGAATCGTGTCATTTGCATAGTCTGCACTCTCCTGTCATAGTATTTCCTCCATACCGGCGCTCGCGGTTTTTTTCGGAGGTTTTTTGTCCTAAAAATATTTCGACTTGATGCATTGCTTTTCGCCTTCTCAGAGCGACGCTCCAATGGCTTGTTTTTGGTTTGCGGCACCAAATAGAAAAGCAACATGATCGCATCTCACGGCGACGGGCTCGTGCAGGAATTCCACCTGCTTCCTTTTAGAACAAACGTATTATACATATGATCTGTGAATTATTCAAGTGATTCTGAGCATTCCGGAAAACGGGCCCATGGTCGTGGGGGGGCGGGACTTCACTCTTTTGAGACTGCGGTCACAGGGCCTAAAAATGCCGCCGCAAGAAGTTCCTCACTCCTTTGCGGCGGCTGATTTCTGTTTTCGGGTCTGTCAGCCCTTGTAGGCCACAGCCTCAATCTCCACCAGAGCGCCCTTGGGCAGATCCTTCACAGCGAAGGCAGCGCGGGCGGGGCAGTTCTCCTTGAAGAATTCGGCGTAAACCTCATTCATGGGGCCAAAATCGGCGATGTCTGCCAGCAGAACAGTGACCTTGACCACATCCTCGTAGCCGTAGCCTGCCTGGGCCAGAATGGCGCCAATGTTGGTGAGGCTCTGCCGGGTCTGGCCGGCAATATCCTCGGCAGCGAATGCGCCGGTGGCAGGATCAATGGGAAGCTGGCCGGAAACATAGAGGGTTCCGCCGGCTTTGACGCCCTGAGAGTAGGGGCCGATGGCGGCAGGAGCCTTGGGGGTAGCAATAATCTCGTTCATAGTATCCGTTCCTTTCATTCGTGGGTGTGACAGATTTATGTGAGGGCCTTCCAGCTGGCGTAGAGGGCAGCCAGAGGGCTGATTTCATCATCCTCGGCCCAGCGCCAGGTCAGCGCGCCTGTGGGGCAGGCATGGACACAGGCGGGGGTCAGTCCAGCCTCGATCCGCTCCAGACAGCCGTGGCATTTCTCCATCTTCTCCCGGGGACGCTTGTCGCCGGTGGACCGGAAGGAGGGTGCGCCGTAGGGGCATGCCATGGCACAGGAGTGGCAGCCGATGCAGTTTGTGTTGTCAAAGCGGGTCAGGCCTGTGGCTTCATCCTTGGACAGGCAGCCCACAGGGCAGGCCGTGACGCAGGGTGCATCGGGGCAGTGGAGACAGGCAATGGACATATAGACGTGTTCGCCGCCGCTTTCGTACTGGTAGACCTTCCGGTAGGGCTGCTGACCGGCCTCCGCGTCCAGATCGTTCTGGTCCATACAGGCGATGGCGCAGGCGCCGCAGGCGGAACACTTCTTCTCATCGAAATCAAACAGGATTTTCATGGCTTTGCCTCCTTTTTCACCACCGCACAGCGAACGCTGCGGTAGCCGGGGAATCCGGAATAGGGGTCGTTGTGGCCCGGGGGAATAATGCTGTTCACGTCGGCCTCCCGGTAGCCGTGGTACATATGAACGGTGCCGGGCTTTACGGTCATGGTGGGATTGGCCTTCACGGTGATGGAGCCGGTGCCGGTGGCCAGAGTGATGTCGTCACCCTTGCGGATGCCCAGTCTTGCCGCATCCTGATCGTTCAGATCCGCCATAGGCTCAGGACGCATGGAACGGAGCCAGGGCATATCATGGAGCCGGGAATGGAGGGCATTGGGCAGCCGCGCTCCGGACACCAGACGGAAGGGGTATTTTTCCGGGTCCGCATCGTCAATGCTGTCCCGGTAGGTGGGCAGCGGGTCAAGCCCCGGGTGCTTTTCAATGATCGTGGACCAAAGCTCAAATTTGCCTGTGGGGGTTTTAAAGCCGTGCTGACCCACAGGAATCATTTTAAGGCCCTCCACCTTCACCGGGAACTGGCTGTGGGCCTTCAGGTAGTCCACATCCACGGGAGTTTCCCGGAGCATATACCGGACGCAGTTCTCAGCACCGGAGCGGAGCAGCTCGTCGTCCACCTCCAGCCGGTTCGCCAGCTCCACAATGATCTCGTCATCGGGCCGGGATTGGCCCAGAGGCCGGATCACCGGCTCGGTGTACTGGCAGTGTCCGCCGCCATAGACCTTGAACTCGCTGCGTTCCAGAGAGGAGCAGCAGGGCAGAACGATGTCCGCCAGCTTGGCGGTGTCCGTCAGGAACAAATCCACATCCACGAAGAAGTCCAGCTCCTTCAGAGCCGCCTCCAGTTCCCTGTCTCCGTTAACCATCCGGAAATTCATGCCGTGGGCATAGACCGCCCGAATGGGATAGGGCAGCCCCTGAGAGATCTGCCGGGCAAGATCGTTGGCCTGCATCTCCCCTACCACCTCGTCCCACAGGGGGAACCGGACAGCGCCCACCGGACGGGGTTCGCCCTGGGGGTACTTCTCAAAGGGGAACTCCTCAGACAGGGTCTCGAAGCCAGCCATGGAATGGGCATAGGTCAGAGGCTCGGGAATCATGCCGCCGGGCCGGTCAAAGGTGCCCATAATGGCCGACAGGGCCATCACGGCCCGATGGGTCTGCATACCGTTGGTGTGATGCACCAGAGCCGCTCCGGACTGGTTGATGGCAAGGGGCATGTTTTCATGGATCATCCGGGCTGCCAGCCGAATCTGGTCCGCAGGCACATCGGTGATGGCTTCCACCCGCTCCGGGGTGAAGTCTGAGACATAGTTCCTGTACTGCTCATAGCCGTAGACATTGTCCCGGATATAGTCGTGATCCACCCAGTCATTCACAATCAGCTCCCGGCCCAGAGCCAGTGCCAGAGCGCAGTCGGTGCCGGGCTTGATGCGAAGGTACAAATCGCACTGCTTTTCCACGGCAGGGGTGATCCGGGGGTCAATGATAATGACCTTCATGCCCCGCTGGCGGGCCATTTCCACGCCCTTGGTCATCAGATAGGCGCTGTGATAGGCGTTGTAGCACCAGCCAAGGAATATTCCCGCACGGCCCAGATCCGGCCCCACAAAGTCCTGACCGGTTGCCACCCGCCAGGAAATGATGGTGGAGGTAAAGCAGGAGGAGGACTCGGTGCCGTAGTTGACGGAGCCAAAGTCGTAGCACAGCCGCTGGAGGAAGGGCCGATACCACTTGTTATAGCCGGAGTAGAAGGCCACCGAGCTGGGGCCGTACTCCGCCTTGACCTTGTTCAGCCGGGCTGCGATTTCATCCATGGCCTCGTCCCAGCTGATGGGCTCAAATTTGCCCTCGCCCCGCTCCCCTACCCGGCGAAGGGGGGTCAGAATCCGATCCTTCCGGTAGACATACTGGCGGTTTGACTGGCCCTTGGGGCACAGGAGGCCGTGATTGGTGGGATGGTTATCGGTGCCCTCCACCTTGAGGATCGTTCCGTCCTTCACATAGCAGGTCACGCCGCAGTGGGGGCCGGGGGCACAGATATCACAAAAGCTGTTGCGGGTAACGATCCCGGTATCCTCACCGGGGATTTTACCGGCAATTCTTTCTTCCAAAGTGCTCATGCCTGATCTCTCCCTTCAAAGAGTGCGAGGAATTCATCGGTGAAGCCCTCCCGGGCCAGCAGTCCCCGCAGCGCCGCCGGCAGCGGCGCATGGTTTCCGGTAAAGCGGTTCATCATGTAGTTTTTGACCACGCCGCTGATATGATAGCTGTCCAGCATATTCACGCACCGCAGCTCTCCATCGGAGACCACGGCCTTGATATAGCGGCTGTCGGTGGGCTTGCCGATGGTGTGGACCTCTCCCTGGGCGTTTACATCTCCAAAGGAGATGAAATCCATACCCATAAAGTGGGTGATATTGTGGAGAATGTTGCCGGAAAACAGAACGGGATCTCCCGCCATGCAGTGACCGGCGGTCTGGCCCTGATAGGCGGCGTTGGCCCAAAGGCCGATGATCTGATGGCCGCCTGTCATGATGTTGCGGCCTTCGCAGCAGTCTCCGGCGGCATAAATGCCGGGAACGGAGGTCTCCATACTGTCGCTGACCACAATGCCCCGGCCCACCTCCAGTCCCGCCTCCCGGGCAAGAGCCGTTCTGGCCCGGGTGCCGATGCAGAGCACCAGCAGATCGCTCTCTACGGCTTCGCCCTGGGCAAAGCGGGTGGTGACGGAGGCTTCTGTTTCCTCAGCCCCGGAAACGGCGCTTCCGAAGCGCAGGGCCACGCCCTTTTCCACAAGCCGCCGCTGAATCTCCTCCGCTACATCCGGGAAAGCTGCCAGGGGGAAGATGCGGTCAGCCATATCCGCCAGGGTGCAGGCAATGCCCGCCTCCTGACAAAGCTCCACAATTTTGATGCCCACCATGCTGGCGCCGATGACGGTAACGGAACGGATGTCTCCGCTCTCCAGACGGGAACGGAGTGCCCGGGCGTCTGCTACTGTTCGCATACACAGAACACGTTTCCCCACAGTGACGCCAAGGGGCGGCACCACCGGGTCAGCTCCGGTAGCCAGAAGAATGCCGTCAAAGGGTCCGTAGGTGGTTTCGCCGCAGATAAGACAGCGGCGGGAGGCATCCAGCGCAGTGACCGGCTCCTCCATGTGCAGAATGGGCGAATACCGGAGTCCAATCTCCTCCAGAGAACCGAAGGGGAACAGAGCCTCGTAGGGCAGCCGTCCTGCGGCATAGTAGGTGGTGAGCATGGGGTTGGCGGGAGGCTCGCCCAGATCAGAGAACACATGGATCTCTGCGGCCATGTCGCTCTCCCGGAGGGCTGTGAGGGCCTGATAGCCGGCACAGCCGAAGCCGACAATTGCATAGCGGTTCATAAAATACACCTGCCTGTTTGATAGTTATTTATGTACATGGCTCAGTTCTGGTCTGCATTTTCCCGATCATGATACATACTGAACATGATCCTTTTGATAAAATTATGGGACAGCTGTCCCACAAATCAATCACAATGCGGTCTGCCAGCAGATATTATATCACACAGAACAAATGATGGCAACAGCTGAAACCCAGAAAAAAGAGCACGAAGCAGCTTCCTTTGGTTTACTCAATCATAACAGTCAACGCAATTGATTTCAAGCCAGTACCCGCAAAACCCACGCAGCAAATGCCCGGGTGGCTCAAATTGTGGACCGATTTGCAAAGAATTTTAGAAAAAACCCTTGACTCTCACGTTGCGTCATAGACTATAATCCCTTTTGTCAGGAGGAAATTGCGATGATGACAGTACATGAAGTAAGCAATCTGGCAGGAGTCAGTATACGGACTCTGCACTATTACGATGAAATCGGGCTGCTGACCCCGGCCGTGACGACGGAGGCGGGATACCGGTTGTATGACGATGCAAATCTGGAGCGTTTGCAGCAGATTTTACTGTTTCGGGAGCTGGAATTTCCTCTGAAGGAGATCCGAAAAATTGTAGACAGCCCCTCCTTTGACCGGAAGGCGGCTCTGGAGCAGCAGATTCAGCTGCTCACTCTGAAAAAGGAGCGTATGGAGCGGCTGATCTCCTTTGCAAGACAAATTCAGATGAATGGAGGAAATGCTATGCGTTTTGACGCATTTGATACAAAGAAAATAGACGCCTATGCGGAGGAGGCCAAAAAGGCCTGGGGCCACACGGAGGCCTACAGGGAGTTTACGGAGAAAACCGCAGACTACAGCCCGGAGCGGCACGAATCCCTTGGGGCAGACATGATGGACATCTTCGCCCGGTTTGGGACAATGATGGACATGGAGCCTTCTGACAGCAGGGTTCAGGCTCAGGTGAAGCAGCTGCAGGATTTCATTACCGCCAACTACTACACCTGCACCAGACAGATTCTGGCCGGTCTTGGCCAGATGTACGCCGCAGGCGGTGAAATGACCGAAAATATCGACGCCGCAGGCGGAAAGGGCACCGCAGCGTTTGCCGCAAGGGCAATCGAAGTGTATTGCCGGTGACAGGCACAGGCAGCCCCGGGAATGTGAGAGCGCATCTCATGTTCCCGGGGTTCTTTTTGTTGTTTTCGGCTTCCGTTGGCAGTTGTGTCCAATGTTTTGCGGCTTCACTCCCCGGACATGGAAGCGGGAAATCCCATTCCCATATTTCCTGCCCCACAAATCGTGTGATCTCTGCACAATTTGTAATTAGGATGAATATGGAGCGGTATATTCATCGAAACGCGGGAGGAGGGACACTGTGACACTTTACAATGGATACCATGGCCCATGAGACAAACAGCTCAGCAAACCATTAAAACACAGGAGGTAAGGGAAATGACAGATATGACACTGAGAATCAAAACCGCCATTGTGGCGGCGTTTTACGGACTGTGCCTTTTTCTGGGCTGGCGGGGTGTGCTGCTGTGCGTCTGGGTTGGTATGATGTGCCTGGATTGGATCAGCGGCAGCTGGGCGGCCAAACGAAACGGAGAATGGTCCAGTGAAATTGCCCGGGAGGGCATCTACCACAAGCGGGGAATGCTGGTCGCTGTGGCCGCTGCGGTGCTGGCAGATCTGGTGATTTATATTGCACTGGACGAGCTGCCGGTAAGCCTCAGCTGGCCGGTGCTGGTGTTCCCGCTGGTGACCATGTGGTACATCGTCACAGAGCTGGGGTCTGTGCTGGAAAACGTGGTCAAAATGGGGGCAACGGTGCCCCAGTGGCTGGTCAGCGGACTGGCCGTTACGAAGCAGAAGCTGGACGCGGCGGGAAATGAGGCCGTGTCCAAATTGGACAAGGACGCATAGGATAGGCAGGAGGGAAATGTTATGGCAATCAAAATCATGGTGGACTGTGGCCATATGAGCGGCTACAACAAGTATACGGTCATTGGCGGCAAAACCGCCGAGGGGGATGTGGTATGGTCTATCGGCCAGTATCTGATTCCGCTGCTCCGGGACTATGGCTTTACGGTGGGCAGCACCAAGACCAGCATCAACGGCTATCCCGGCGCACCCGGTGACGACAACATCACTGCCCGGGGCCGGATGGCGGCAGGGTATGACCTCTTTTTAAGCCTGCACACCAACGCCTGCTCCACCGAGAGCGTCAACCGGCCTGTGGTGATCTACCCGGTATCCGGCAAGTGTAAGGACCTTGCGGCAAAGATTGGCGCCAAGCTCCAGAGCGTGGGCGGTTGGCAGAACTACCAGATTTTCAGCAAGTACAATTCTGCCGGAAACGCGGATTACTACGGCGTGATCCGCGGAGCGGCACAGGTTGGCGTTCCGGGACTGATCGTGGAGCACACCTTCCACACCAATGCGGCATCTGCCCGGTGGATCAGCAGTTCTGACAATCAGCGCAGGCTGGCCGAGGCTTTGGCGGAGGTCATTGCCGGGTATTACGGACTTGGCAGAAGCTCCGGCAGCACCGGAGAAAACCCTGACGACACAGAAATCTACCGGGTGCGCAAGGCATGGAGTGACCCTGCAAGCCAGATCGGCGCGTACAGGAGCCTCCAGGCGGCAAAGAGCGTCTGCGACGCCCATGGGGGCTACTACGTCTTTGATAAGGACGGCAAGGCGGTTTACCCGGAGGAGGACGGTGAGACCGTCACGGCGACCCACAGCTCCATCACCCGGTACACCTTCCGGGCGGGGAGTGCGGTGCCGGTATACTGCGACACCGCAATGGCCAGCAAGATTGGCAGTTTAAACGCCGGTGAGGAGGTTTCCTGCATTGAAGCGGGGGCAAGCCTATTGCTGGTGTGGTATGCGCTGGACAGCGGAAACGGCTACAAGGCCGGGTATGTGCGCAGGAGCGCGGGAACGGTATATTAAGCACAACGTGCAGAAGGCCGTCCGGCAGGGCTTCGAGGCCGCCATGTGCATTGGCAGGTAATATATTTAGGGCTGTCTCAGCATGCATCGTGCAAGTTGAGACAGCCCTTGTTATGTCATGTTACCTGCCTTTCAGGCAGCTGTTTGATTGATGGGTGTGCGGATTACTCCACATCCTGCAGGGCGTCGTAGCCCTCCTCGCCGGTGCGGATCTTGACCACGTTCTCCACGTCGTAGACGAAGATCTTGCCGTCGCCAATGTGACCGGTGTAGAGAACCTTCTTTGCGGTCTCGATGACGCTTCTCACAGGAACCTTGCTGACCACGATGTCCACCTGAACCTTCGGCAGCAGGTTGGTTTCCACAGCAACACCACGGTAGTATTCCGGCTTGCCGCCCTGTACGCCGCAGCCCAGAACGTGGGAAACGGTCATGCCGGTGATGCCCAGCTGGCTCAGAGCGTTCTTCAGAGCGTCGAAGCGGGACTCCTTGCAGATGATCTCGATCTTGGTGAACTTCACGCCCTCCTCGCCCTCGGAGAAGGAGGGAACCTTCTTGACGGGAATGGCCTCTGCCACGGGAACGTCGGCGGTAACAGCGGTGATGCCCTCAACAGGAGCGAAGGACACATACTTGTTGACAGCGGGAGCAAAATCGGGGTATGCGCTGGGCAGACCATGCTCGGTCTGATCCAGGCCCGTGATCTCCTCCTCAGCAGTGCAGCGGAGGCCGTGGCACTTGCGAATCACAGCAAAGGTAATGACCATCATCACTGCGGCATAGACGGCGACAGCCAGAACACCCAGAACCTGAATGCCCAGGAGGCTGAAGGAGCCGGTGTACAGCAGCCCCTCAAGACCAGCGGGAGCGGAGGGAGTTGCCAGCAGGCCAACAGCGATGGTGCCCCAGACGCCGTTTGCCATATGGACGCCAACCGCGCCTACGGGATCGTCAATGTGGAGCTTCAGGTCCAGAACTTCTACGACCACAACAACCAGAATGCCGGATACGATGCCAACAATGGATGCGCCAATGGCATCCAGGGCGTCACAGCCTGCGGTGATGCCCACAAGACCGGCCAGAGAAGCGTTGAGACACATGGAAACGTCGGGCTTGCCGTTCTTGATCCAGGTAAAGATCATGGTGACGACCGTTGCCACAGCGGGAGCCACGGTGGTGGTCAGGAAAATGGAAGCCAGCTCAGAGGCGGAGGTAGCGGCAGCGCCGTTGAAGCCGTACCAGCCCAGCCAGAGGATGAACACGCCCAGTGCGCCAAGGGTGATGGAGTGACCGGGAATGGCGTTGATCTTTGTGACCTTGCCGGAGGCGTCGGTGACATACTTGCCAATACGGGGTCCAAGGAAGATGGCGCCCACCAGAGCGGCGATGCCGCCCACCATGTGGATGGCGCAGGAACCGGCGTAGTCATGGAAGCCCAGAGTGGACAGCCAGCCGCCGCCCCAGATCCAGTGCGCCTCGATGGGATAGATCAGCAGGGAAATTACTGCGGAATAGATGCAGTAAGCGGAGAACTTGGTTCTCTCAGCCATAGCGCCGGAGACAATGGTCGCGGTGGTGGCACAGAACACCAGGTTGAATACAAAGGTGGATGCGCCGGTGAAGCTGCCATCAGCAGGGCTTGCAATAAAGTCCTTGAAGTTGGTCCACAGGTCCATGTTGGGCAGACCGATCAAGCCGAAGAGAGCATCCTCGCCCATCATCAGCGTGTAGCCCAGCAGTGAGAACACCACTGTGCCAATGCAGAAATCCATGAGGTTTTTCATGATGATATTGCCGGCGTTCTTGGCCCGGGTAAAGCCAGTCTCCACCATGGCAAAACCTGCCTGCATCCAGAATACCAATGCAGCACCGATCAAAAACCAAAATTCTACAGTCATTTTGTTTACTCCTTTCTGGATATATGTATCGCAAAACAAGGACGCCTACTCCGCTTCTGTGCGGGTCAGACGTCCTTGTCCTGTTTACAACATGATTCGTTTGGAATGCTGTATCACAGCATATTGGTATAGCCCATCAGGTATTCGTCAACCTTCTTGGCACAGGCGCGACCTTCAGTGATGCCCCAGACCACAAGGGATTGACCTCTGCGACAGTCGCCTGCGGCAAAGACCTTGGGATTCTCGGTCTGGTAGCTGTCGGCAATCAAAGTGCCGCGGCCGCTTCTGGGAAGGGAAAAGGCCTCTGCCACATAACCCTGGCAGCCGATGAAGCCTGCGGCAATCAGCAAGAGCGTGCAGGGCAGCTCTTCCTCACTGCCGGGAATCTCCACCATGTTGGTGCGTCCGTCCACAACCTTGGGTTCCAGATGCACAATGACAATGGAGGAAATGTTCCCATTCTCGTCCTTTTTGATCTCCTTGACCGTGGCCTTATAGATCCGGGGATCGTGGCCGAATTTTGCGATGGCCTCCTGCTGGCCGTAGTCGGTCTTTTTGACGTTGGGCCACTGGGGCCAGGGATTTGTCTCTGTACGGCGAAGGGGCGGCTCGCTCATCATCTCCAGCTGGGTAACGGAGGTGCAGCCCTGTCGGATGGAGGAGCCCACACAGTCGTTGCCGGTGTCGCCGCCGCCGATGATGACCACGTCCTTGTCCTGGGCGGAGATGGTGAATTCCTCTGTCTCCCCGATGACCTTCTTGGTGGATGCGGTGAGGAACTCCACGGCGAAATGAACGCCCTCTGCGTCTCTGCCGGGAACAGAAATGTCTCGGGCAGGCATGGAGCCGCAGCCGAGCACCACCGCGTCATATTCCTTCAGCAGCTCCTGGGCGTCCACATCCACGCCCACATTGGTATTGCACCGGAACTCCACGCCCTCCCGGGTCATGAGGTCAATTCTCCGGGCAATGACCTGTTTGTCCAGCTTCATATTGGGGATGCCGAACATCAGAAGGCCGCCGGGCCTTGACTCCCGCTCAAAGACGGTGACGCTGTGGCCCCGGTGATTGAGCTGATCGGCCACCGCAAGGCCCGAGGGTCCGGAGCCTACCACCGCAACCCGCTTCCCGCTGCGGCTGGAGGGGATTCTGGGCGTGACCCAGCCCTCGGCGAAGCCCTTCTCAATGACCGCAAGCTCGTTGTTGTTGACGGTGACGCTGTCCCCGTTCAGGCCGCAGGTGCAGGCCGCCTCACAGAGGGCCGGGCACACACGGCCCGTGAACTCAGGGAAGTTATTGGTCTTGGTCAGGCGGGAAAGGGCTTCCCGCCAGTTGCCATTGTAAATCTCATCGTTCCACTCCGGGATCAGATTGTGCAGGGGACAGCCGCTGAACATGCCGCCAAAGTTGGCACCGGCCTGACAGAAGGGCACGCCGCAGTTCATACACCGGGCTGCCTGATCCATCCGAGCCTTTTCATCCAGCGGAGGATGGAACTCAGAGAAATTCTTGATTCGTTCCAGGGGCGCGATGCTGGGATTTCCCTCACGCGCGTACTCCAGAAATCCGGTTGTTTTTCCCATTGCCTGTTCCTCCTTAGCCGTTGCTCACCGCATAGAATGCTTCCAGCGTGGCCTGCTCGTGGGTCATGCCCTTTTCCTCCATCTGACCGATGGTGGAGATCATCTTTTGATAATCCATGGGGACGATCTTCTTGAATTTGGGCAGATATGTCTCAAAGCTGTCCAGAATCTCCTTGCCCAGCTCAGAGCCGGTGGCCTTCACATGGGCTTCGATCATACTCCGCAGCTCCAGAGCGTCGTGACGCTCGGTGACGGCCTGCATGGTGACCATCTGCTTGTTGAGCCGCAGATACAGATCGTGGTTTTCATCCAGCACATAGGCGATACCGCCGCTCATACCGGCTGCAAAGTTCTTGCCGGTGGGGCCAAGGACTGCCACACGGCCGCCGGTCATGTATTCACAGCCATGGTCGCCGCAGCCCTCGGTGACGGCGATGGCACCGGAATTACGAACACAGAAACGTTCGCCTGCAATGCCGCTGATGTAAGCTTCCCCGGAGGTGGCGCCGTAGAGTGCCACGTTGCCGATGATGATATTGTCCCTGGCCGCATAGGGAGCCTTGGGTTCTGGCTTTACAATGAGCTTACCGCCGGAGAGTCCCTTGCCAAAGTAGTCGTTGGCGTCGCCGGTGAGGGAAATGGTCAGGCCCTTGGGGATGAATGCGCCGAAGGACTGTCCGCCGCCGCCGGTGCAGTTCACCTGATAGGTGTCATCCGCAAGGCTCTCACCAAATTTCCGGGTGATCTCCGAACCAAGGATGGTGCCCAGGGTACGGTTGACGCTGGAAACACGAATCTGAACCTTATGGGGCTTTTTCTTCTTGAAGTAGGGTTCAAATGCCGGCAGGAGCACAGCTTCGTCCACGGTCTTTTCCAGCTCGAAGTTGTATTTGTCCTGCTCCTCGTAGTGAACCGCCGGGAGATCGGAAATGATGGCGCTGAGGTCTATGGTGTCTGCCCGATGGGTGATGCGGTTTTCTCTGGGACGGATCAGGTCCGTGCGGCCAACCAGCTCATTTACGGTTCTGACGCCCAGCTTTGCCATGATCTCACGGAGCTGCTCCGCAATGAAGGTCATGAAGTTCATGACGTATTCGGGCTTGCCGGTGAACCGGCAGCGAAGCTCGGGGTTCTGGGTGGCAATGCCCACAGGGCAGGTGTCCAGATTACATACCCGCATCATCACACAGCCCATGGTCACAAGGGGTGCGGTGGCAAAGCCGAATTCCTCTGCGCCCAGGATACAGGCGATGGCCACATCCCGGCCGCTCATGAGCTTGCCGTCGGTCTCCAGGCGGACTCTGGAACGGAGGCCGTTGCGAACCAGTGTCTGATGGGCCTCGGCCAGTCCCAGCTCCCAGGGAAGACCTGCGTTGTGAATGGAGCTCTTGGGAGCCGCGCCGCTGCCGCCGTCAAAGCCGGAGATCAGCACGCAGCCTGCGCCTGCCTTGGCAACGCCTGCGGCAATGGTGCCGACGCCTGCCTCGGAAACCAGCTTTACGGAAATCCGGGCATCCCGGTTGGCGTTTTTCAGGTCGTAGATCAGCTGAGCCAGATCCTCAATGGAGTAAATATCGTGGTGGGGGGGCGGAGAGATCAGGGAAACGCCGGGGGTAGAATAACGGGTCTTTGCAACCCAGGGATAAACCTTTTTGCCGGGGAGATGACCGCCCTCACCGGGCTTTGCGCCCTGTGCCATTTTGATCTGAATCTCCTTGGCACTGTTCAGGTAGGCGCTGGTAACGCCAAACCGGGCGGAGGCCACCTGCTTGATGGCGCTGTTCCTGATGGTTCCGTAACGGGCAGGGTCCTCGCCGCCTTCGCCGGAGTTGGACTTGCCGCCCAGGGTGTTCATGGCGATGGCCATACAGGTGTGAGCTTCCTCGGAAATGGAGCCATAGGACATGGCGCCGGTCTTAAATCGCTTCACGATCTCGGAGGCAGGCTCAACCTCTTCAAGCGGAATGCCGCCGTCCTCGGGGAAGTTGAATTCCATGAGGCCACGGAGGGTGTGGGGCTTCCGCTCGTCGTCCACCATATCGGTGTACTCCCGGAACCGCTCGTAGGAGCCGGTACGGACTGCCTCCCGGAGGGCCACGATGGAAAGGGGATTGTACATATGATCCTCTGCGCCCTCACCGGACCGGAGCTTGTGGGCACCGGTGCTGTCGAGCGTTGTATCCACGCCCAGATCCAGCAGGTCAAAGGCGTGATTGTGCCGCCACTGAACGCCCTCGCCGATCTCCTCCAGGCCGATGCCCTCCACGGGGCTGACGGTGTTGGTGAAGTATTCGTCGATGACCTCCTTGCAGATACCCACAGCCTCGAAAATCTGTGCGGACTGATAGGACTGGAGGGTGGAAATGCCCATCTTGGAGGCGATCTTTACGATGCCGCTGAGGACGGCCTTGTTGTAATCCGCAATGGCCTGATAGGTGTCCTTATCCAGCCGGTTCTTTTCCACCAGCTCTGCCACACATTCCTGTGCCAGATAGGGGTTGATGGCCCGGGCGCCATAGCCCAGAAGGGTCGCAAAATGGTGGACGTCTCTGGGATCGGCACTTTCCAGAATAATGGAGACTGCGGTGCGCTTCTTGGTGCGAACCAGATACTGCTCCATGGCGGAAACCGCCAGCAGGGAGGGAATTGCCACATGGTTTTCATCCACGCCCCGGTCGGAGAGGATGATGACGTTGGCCCCGGAACGATAGGCCCGGTCGCACTCCACGAAGAGCCGGTCAAGGGCCTTCTTCAGGGGAGAGTTCTTATAGTACAGCAGGGAAACTGTCTCCACCTTGAAGCCGGGCCGATTCATATTCCGAATCTGCATCAGCTCCACAGAGGTAATAATGGGGTTGTGGATCTGCAAAACCCGGCAGTTTTCGGCCTTTTCCTCCAAAAGGTTGCCGTCAGAGCCAACGTAAACGGTGGTATCGGTGACGATTTCTTCCCGGAGGGCATCAATGGGAGGATTGGTGACCTGTGCAAAGAGCTGCTTGAAGTAGTTGAACAGGCTCTGGTGCTTTTCCGACAGCACCGCAAGGGGAATATCCGTGCCCATGGAGGCAATCTTCTCAGAGCCGCTCTTGGCCATGGTCAGAATGGCGTCGTTGATATCCTCATAGGTGTAGCCGAAGGCCTTATAGAGCTTATCGCGCTGGCTCTGGGAATACATGGGGACCTTCTTGTTGGGCACCGGCAGCTCCTCCAGAGACACCAGATGCTGATCCAGCCACTCGCCGTAGGGCTGACGGGCTGCAAAGGCGGCCTTGCACTCCTCATCGGAGATGACCTTCTTCTGTACAGTATCCACCAGCAGCATTTTGCCGGGCTGAAGACGGGACTTCTGCAAAATGTCCTCAGGGGGAATGTCCAGAACGCCTACCTCGGAGGAGAGGATCAAGCGGCGATCCTTGGTGATGTAGTAACGGGCAGGACGGAGGCCGTTCCGGTCCAGCACGGCGCCCATCACGTCGCCGTCAGAGAACAGGATGGCTGCGGGGCCGTCCCAGGGCTCCATCATGGTGGAGTAGTAACGGTACAGATCCCGCTTCTTCCGGGACATGCTGACATCGTTTCTCCAGGGCTCGGGAATGGTAATCATCACGGCCAGCGGCAGGGGGATATCGTTCATCATCATGAACTCCAGGGTATTGTCCAGCATGGCCGAGTCGGAGCCGGTGCGTGCAATGACCGGGAGCACCTTGTCCATGTCCTCTGCCATACAGGGAGATTTCATGGTCTCTTCACGAGCCATCATTCGGTCAATGTTTCCCCGGATGGTATTGATCTCGCCGTTGTGGAGGATCAGACGGTTGGGGTGCGCCCGCTCCCAGCTGGGGGTGGTGTTGGTGGAGAACCGGGAGTGCACCATGGCAATGGCGCTCTCGTAGCTCTCCTGCTGGAGGTCCGGATAGAAGTTCCGGAGCTGCTTTACAAGGAACATGCCCTTGTAGACCACGGTTCTGGAGGAGAAGGAGCAGACATAGGTCTCCTCGTTGCTCTGCTCAAACACACGGCGGATCACATAGAGCTTCCGGTCAAAGGGAAGGCCCTTTGCCACGTTATCCGGCCGCTGAACAAAGCACTGATAAATGCAGGGCATGGATTCTCTGGCCCTTGCGCCGAGAATATTGGCACAGATGGGCACCTCACGCCATGCCAGGAACTTTACGTTTTCCTTGGCACAGACCACCTCAAAGAGCTTCTGCGCTTTCTGGCGCTGGAGCAGATTCTGGGGGAAGAAGAACATGCCCACGCCGTAGTCTCCTGCCTCGCCCAGATTCAGGCCAAGGGTGGAGAAGAATTTGTGGGAAATTTGCAGCAGCACGCCAACGCCGTCGCCCACCTCTCCGGTGGCGTCCTTACCGGCACGGTGCTCCAGACGTTCCACGATGGTCAGCGCGTCGCTGACAATGCCGTGGGAGGCAATACCGTCAATGCTGACGACTGCGCCGATGCCGCAGGCATCATGCTCAAACTGGCTTTGATACAATGTATTCGTCGTTTCCATAAGTACCTCCAATTATTTACCGCTGTCGCCATAGTTTGCAAGGACTCTGGCAGAGGGATCGCTGACGTTGCAGCCCTCCCACTCCCTGTTGGGCATCCAGAAGTCCACAACCATTTTCGCCTGGCCGGGATAATACTCCTCGAAAAGCTCCCGATACAGAAGGCTTTCCTTGGTGAAGGGTGCTGCGAAATCATATGTTTTCCGGCGAAGCTCGAATTCCTCGTCGGTGTATGTTTCTTCTGCATAGGCCTTCAGATCGTCCACCATGGAATGACCCACAGCGTCGGAGAAGGCGGCCTTCTCACGCATGAGAATGTCGTAGGGCAGGTAATCGCCCTCAAAGGCGTGACGAAGGAGGTATTTGCCCTTGCCATAGCGGTTGAGCTTCATTTCCGGGTCCAGACCCATGACATATTCCACAAAGTCCAGATCGCCGAAGGGAACTCTGGCCTCCAGAGAGTTTACGGAGATACAGCGGTCAGCCCGGAGCACATCGTACATGTGCAGCTCGTGGACTCGCTTTTCCGCCTCCTGCTGGAAGGCCTCCGCCGAGGGGGCAAAGTCTGTGTATTTATAGCCGAAAATCTCGTCGGAGATTTCGCCGGTGAGAATGACCCGAAGGTCGGTGTTTTCGTGAATGTATTTGCAGACCAGATACATGCCGATGGAGGCCCGGATGGTGGTGATATCATAGGTGCCGAGAAGGGCAACCACCCTGGGCAGAGCCTCCAGCACATCCTCCCGGGTGATGATGACCTCGGTGTGGTCTGCGCCGATGTAATCGGCCACCTGCTTTGCGTATTTCAGGTCGATGGCATCGATATCCATGCCAATGGAGAAGGTTTTGATGGGCTTGTCGGAAAGCCGTGCAGCCACTGCACAGACCAGACTGGAGTCAAGGCCGCCGGAGAGCAGGAAGCCCACAGGCGCATCTGCGTCCAGACGCTTTTCAATGCCCCCCACCAGCTTGTCGTGGATGTTCTTACAGGCGGTTTCCAGATCATCGTGGATGACTGCGGTTGCTTTGGAAATGTCCCGGTAGCAGATGAACTGGCCGTCCAGATAGTAGTGACCCGGGGGGAAGGGCATGATCTCCCGGCACAGGCCCACAAGGTTCTTGGCCTCGCTGGCGAAGATGATCTCCCCGCTGTCCAGATATCCGTAGTACAGGGGGCGAATGCCGATGGGGTCACGGGCGGCGATGAGCTTTTGGGATGCTCCGTCGTAGAGGATGGCGGCAAATTCCGCATCCAGCATCCGGAACATCTCCACGCCGTACTGCTCATAGAGAGGAAGGAGAATTTCACAGTCGGAATCGCTGGCAAAGGTGTACCCCTGATCCTCCAGTTTCTTTTTCAGCGGCCGAAAGCCGTAGATCTCGCCGTTGCAAACCACGGCGTTTTTCCCGAGGGTAAAGGGCTGCATACCTGCCTCATGGAGACCCATGATGGCAAGTCTGTGAAAACCAAGAAAGCCATTTCCCGTGTCCAGAATTCTGGTCATATCCGGGCCTCTGGAAAGCGTCCGGTCAAAATAGGGACGGATTTCCTCAGCGGAAAGGGTCGTTCCGCAATATCCGATGATGGAACACATAATGTTCTCCTCCGTTTCGCGGGCCACCGGCAAAGGGGCCTTTGCCGGTGGCCCAGGATTCAACTTTTGCCTTTCGGCGGGGATTATCTGACCCCAAACAGGATCTCGCCGTAGGAGGGATAGGGCCACTCCTCAGCGGATGCCATGGTCTCCATGGCGTCAACGCTCTTGCGCAGGGCATCCATGTCAGAGAGAATGGTGGTCTTGAAGTAATCTGCGATATCGGCTATTTCGGGAATACCGCGGCTCTCCTCCAGGTCTGCCTCCAGCTTGCCGGCGGCACGGTAGGCTTCACCAAGGAGATCGGCGATGGCCTTGGCGGTCTCCAGCTCATAGGAGCAGTCTGCCTCAGGCAGCACAGCCTTCTTGGTGGCCGCAGCGCTGCTGAGCTGAGAAGTAAACTTGCTCATGGCGGGGAAGATATCCCGCTTTACCATTTCCAGCATGGTCTGGGCCTCGATGCCGAGGATCTTGCAGTAGCCCTCCAGCTTCACCTCGTGGCGGGCGCGAAGCTCGGTCTCGCTGTAGACCCTGTGACTGGTGAACAGGTCGATGTTTTTCTGGTCCAGCATATGTCCGAGAGCATCGGGGGTGGTCTTCAGGTTCAGGAGGCCTCTTCTTTCGGCTTCCTCCACCCAGGAGGCGTCATAGCCGTCGCCGTTGAAGATGATCCGCTTGTGGTCGATGATGGTCTGACGGATCAGATCGTGGAGCGCTGCCTCGAAGTCCTCAGCGCCCTCCAGAACGTCGGCAAACTGCCGGAGCTCCTCAGCAACGGTGGTGTTCAGAACCGTGTTTGCACAGGAGATGGACTCGGAGGAGCCCAGCATACGGAACTCGAACTTGTTGCCGGTGAAGGCGAAGGGGCTGGTACGGTTCCGGTCGGTGGCGTCTCTCTGGAACTTGGGCAGAGTGTGAACGCCGATCCGGAGAACCTCCTTCTCACGGCTGTCGTAGGGAACGTCCTTCTCGATGGCCTCCAGAATCTCGCTGAGGTCGGAGCCAAGGAACATGGAGACGATGGCCGGAGGCGCTTCGTTGGCGCCCAGACGGTGGTCGTTGCCGGCGGAGGCAACGGAAATCCGAAGCAGGTCCTGATATTCGTCCACAGCCTTGATGACGGCACAGAGGAACAGGAGGAACTGGGCGTTTTCATAGGGAGTCTCGCCGGGCTCCAGCAGGTTTGCACCGGTATCGGTGGAAATGGACCAGTTGTTGTGCTTGCCGCTGCCGTTGACCCCGTCGAAGGGCTTCTCATGGAGCAGGCAAACCAGACCGTGACGCTTGGCGACCTTCTGCATCAGCTCCATGGTCAGCTGGTTATGGTCGGCAGCGATGTTGGTGGTGGAGAAGATGGGAGCCATCTCATGCTGTGCGGGGGCAACCTCGTTGTGCTCGGTCTTTGCCAGAATGCCCAGCTTCCACAGCTCGTCGTTCAGGTCCTTCATGTAGGCCGCGACTCTGGGCTTGATGGCGCCGAAATAGTGATCGTCCAGTTCCTGACCCTTGGGGGCCATGGCGCCGAAGAGGGTACGGCCGGCATAGATCAGGTCCTTGCGCTTGTCGTACTGCTCCTTGTCAACCAGGAAGTACTCCTGCTCGGGACCAACGGTGGTCTTGACGGAGGTCACATCCCCGTTGCCGAAGAGCTTCAGTACACGAAGTGCCTGACGGTTGATGGCTTCCATGGAACGAAGCAGTGCGGTTTTCTGGTCCAGAGCCTCGCCGCCGTAGGAGCAGAATACTGTGGGAATGCACAGAACGCCATCCTTAATAAATGCATAGGAGGTTGCGTCCCACGCGGTATAGCCTCTTGCCTCGAAGGTGGCCCGGAGACCGCCGGAGGGGAAGGAGCTTGCGTCAGGCTCGCCCTGAATCAGTTCCTTGCCGCCGAACTCCATAATGACCTTTCCTCCGTCCTTGGGGGAAATGAAGCTGTCGTGCTTCTCAGCGGTCACGCCGGTCAGGGGCTGGAACCAGTGTGTGAAATGAGTTGCGCCCTTTTCGATGGCCCAGTCTTTCATTGCATTTGCAACAACTGTTGCAACGCTCAGATCCAGATGCTTCCCCTGCTTGATGGTTCTCTGGAGGGCCTTGTAGGTTTCCTTGGGAAGACGGGCTTCCATTGTGGCATCATCGAATACCATTGAGGAAAAAATATCGGTTACCATAGTGCAATCTCCTTTACAAAAAGCTAAAAAAGCGACAAGGGGCCGTCTGCGGCGCATTTACCGCAAACGACGTCCTTGTCGCTTTTCAAATACATGATGAAAGACCCTGCGTCTTTTCTTGCATGTATCCTAATATATATTTTATGCAATGTCAAGTCCTTTTTCTTGCAAATTTTCGCTTTTGTTATATCGTACATGGACACGATTGCAGATTTTTAGCAGGTTTGTTGCAATTTCACAAAGAAAAGAGATTGACACAGGCAGTACATAGGGGTATAATTTCCCTTGTAAACAAGGACGTTTGCAGGCTGAGGGTGAATTATGCTCTGGCGCAGGCGTCCTTTTCCCTATTTTATAATAAGGAGTGTTCGGTATGCTGTATACAGAACAGGATGTCTTTGAATTTATTGAGCAGGAGGACGTCAAATTTATTCGCCTTGCCTTTTGCGATATTACCGGAAAACAAAAAAACATATCCATTATGCCCCAGGAGTTAAAGCGCGCTTTTTCTCAGGGCATTTCTTTTGATGCCTCCGCCGTGGCGGGCTTCGGCGATGTGGTGGAATCTGATCTTCTGCTGTTTCCCATTCCCTCCACCCTGTCGGTGCTGCCCTGGCGGCCCTCCCGGGGAAAGGTGGTCCGGATGTTCTGCCGGATTCGTCATCCCGACGGCACCCCCTGTCTGATGGACAGCCGGTATCTGCTGGAACGGGCTGTGAAGGAGGCCCGGAAGGAGGGCATCTCCGTGCAGTTCGGCTCGGAGTTTGAGTTCTATCTGTTCAAGACCGACGAAAACGGCGATCCCACCGACCAGCCCTTTGACCGGGCGGGCTATATGGATGTGGCCCCGGAGGACAAGGGCGAAAATGTCCGCCGGGAAATCTGTCTGACTTTGGAGAGCATGTCCATTCTGCCGGAAAGCTCTCACCACGAGGAAGGCCCCGGACAGAACGAGATCGATTTCCGCTACTCCGACGCCCTTTCCGCCGCAGATAACGCCGTGCACTTCCGCTCCGTTGTAAAGGCCGTGGCCGTCAGCAACGGCCTCCACGCGGATTTCTCCCCCAAGCCTCTGGCAGGAGAAAGCGGCAACGGCATGCACATCAATATGTCCGTCATGGCCGACGACGGCACCGACGCCATGCCCGCCTTTATGGCCGGCATCCTGAGCCATATCCGGGAGATGACCGCCTACCTCAACCCCTGCGAGGCCTCCTATCTCCGTCTGGGAGAGAAAAAGGCCCCCCGCTATGTGACCTGGTCTCCGGAGAACCGTTCCCAGCTGATCCGCATTCCCGCGGCCCAGGGACAATTCCGCCGGTTTGAGCTTCGTTCTCCCGACCCCACAGCAAACCCCTATGTAGCCTATGCCCTGCTGATCTACGCAGGGCTGGAGGGCATCCGCAAGGGCATGAATCCCCCGGAGCCCCTCAATATCAATTTGTTCACCGCAGACAAATCCGTCACCGATCAGCTGGATCGTCTGCCCAACTCGCTGGAGGAGGCCCAGACTCTGGCCCGGAACAGCGCGTTTATCCGCAGCGTGCTTCCTGAAGGCATGATCTGCTGACCCCATCGTTTTCACAGCACGAAGAGGATACGGAAGGAGTGAAAACGATGGCACCGGGTAAAAACAAATATCGGGTTCTGGTTGTGGGGGCCAATGACAAGATCTGTGCTTTCATCTCTGAAGTACTGCCCCGGAATGACTACGAGCCGCTGATCCGTGCGGACAGCGTGGGGGCTGCACGACGGTTGGCCATGAATTCCACCATTGATCTGGCCATCCTCAACGCGCCCCTCCGGGAGGAATTTGGCACCCAGCTGGCCCTGGACCTGGCCGAGGACAACGTCGGCGTCCTGCTTCTGGTGCAGGCAGATGTGTACGAACAGATTTGCTACAAGGTGGAGGATGAGGGCGTTCTGACCATGCAGAAGCCCGTGACCAGACAGGGCTTTTACTCCGCCATGAAGCTGCTCACCGCCATGCGGGGAAAGCTCCTGCGGCTGGAGAAGAAAAATCAGACCCTGCAAAATAAGATGATGGACATCCGCACGGTGAACCGGGCAAAGTGGCTGCTCATTGAGCACTACCACATGACCGAGAGCGACGCCCATTACTACATCGAAAAACAGGCCATGAACGACCGCCTGTCCCGCCGGGAAGTGGCGGAGAATATCATCAAAACCTACGAAGAACCATAAATGCCGTAAATATGGAGGGAAACTATGAAAAACACCAAGTATATTTTTGTGACCGGCGGCGTGGTTTCCGGTCTCGGCAAGGGTATCACCGCCGCATCCCTTGGCCGGCTTTTGAAGGCCCGGGGGCTGAAGGTGGCCGCCCAGAAGCTGGACCCCTATATCAATGTGGACCCGGGCACCATGAGCCCCTATCAGCACGGAGAGGTATATGTGACCGAGGACGGCGCGGAGACGGATCTGGATCTGGGCCACTATGAGCGGTTCATTGACGAGGATCTGAACAAATACTCCAACCTCACCACCGGCAAGGTCTACTGGAACGTGCTGAACAAGGAGCGCCGGGGGGAATACCTTGGCTCCACCGTACAGGTCATTCCCCATGTGACCAACGAGATCAAGGAGTTTGTCTACTCCGTGGGCCGCAAAACCGACGCGGATGTGGTCATTACCGAAATCGGCGGCACCATCGGCGACATTGAATCCCAGCCCTTTCTGGAGGCGGTCCGGCAGATCTCTCTGGAGGTGGGCAGCGAAAACAGCCTGTTTATCCATGTGACTCTGGTGCCCTTCCTCCGGGGCAGCGACGAGCACAAGTCGAAACCCACCCAGCACTCCGTCAAAGAGCTTCAGGGCATGGGCGTGAAGCCGGACATCATCATTCTCCGGTGTGACGAGCCTCTGGAGGACTCCATTTTCCAGAAAATCGCCATGTTCTGCAATGTGAAGCCCGACTGCGTCATTGAAAATATCACCCTGCCGGTG
>JAQXMD010000045.1 GCA_029012465.1 Oscillospiraceae bacterium
GTCAAAGGCCAGGGACTGCCAGTCAATTTCCGTTTCCTCAAACACAGCGGCAAGGGGCGTTTGCTCACTGAACATCATGGTTTCGGTGTCATGAGTAATACTATCGCCGCTGCCCACCTGAATCCTTGTTCCATCGGTGAATACCAGATAGGCGTTGTTGTAATAGTGCTCCAGCAGATAGTTTTGTGTTTCGGTATAGATTTCCACAAAGCCCGGGTCCGTCATCGCCACATCAAGATCACCAATCAGATCACCGGATTCGGGAACCTCCGGGTCCTCCCCGAACAGTCGGGTGTACCATGTATAGGTTCCCGCCTCGGGGTCAATGACCAGCCGGACAATGGTATCCATCATCTCTGTGTTTTCCATGCCCCGATGGGGGAAGGACAGATTGATTTCCGCAGTGAGAAGGCCGTCGCCGTCTATGTCGCCGGAGGCGGGGGATTCCTCGGCAATGGATTCTTCGGTCTCAGCTTCGGCTTCTTCTGTGTCGAAGGAAATGATCTCCCCGCAGATCTCCAGTCCGGTGATGGTGTCCAGCTCCCGGAAGTACATTTCTTCGTTGGCAATGCCGCATATCTTGCCCACGGTACAGCAATATTCCTTGTCCTGACAATAGGATACGCCGGTGAGCAGGGGGAATTTGTCGCCGTTTTCACAACAGAGGAAAATCTGTCCCCCGTAGGTCTGCCGAAAATCGGCCAGAATAGAATTCCACAGGTTGATACATTCCAGCTCATTGCCTTCATAGCCCTGCTCAAAGATCAGGCTTTCCAGTTCTTCCGACTTAATCCGCCAATGATAGGTTCGATCGGTCAGATTGATGGCAAGCTCCGTGATGGGGTTCTCCGGGTGATCCGGAAGCTCCAGATTCAGGGCGGCTGTGAGAATTCCGTCGCCGTTTTCATCGCAGTCTGCGGACAGGGGAGCCACAAAGCCGCCGTAGGAAGTATTCAGATAGTAGCTGGAATCAATGGAGATAAACTCGATCTCCTCCGGGGGAAGGTCAAGCTGGAAGAAGTAGCTGGTGTTGCCCAGGGAATCGGGGTTGCTGCCGCCGTGGCTTTCGTCAACGAACACCCGGGACATGTCTCCGTCGGTTTTGTGAACCATCAGGTAATCATGGATGATATGGTGGATCAGCTGTGTCCAGGAATTCGATATAAAGTCGTTGCCGCATTCAAATTGATCCAGCTGAAAATCCAGCCGGGCGGTGCCGTCTTCCGTGACTGTCACCTGTAGCAGCATGCCATCCAGACCCGTAGTGGGGTTGCTGATGGGCAGCTCCATGGTCTGCCGGAAAACAGGCTCGGACAGATTCTCTCCCGTCAGTCCCGGGGTAGGGGAGGGGGGCTGGGTTTCCATGGCGGCGGGCTCTGCCTCCTCGGGAGCCTCCGGCTCCTCCCCGCTGATGGCTGCGCCTTCTCCATCGGCCAGCGCTGTGGGCGCGGGGGAAGCGTCCCAGTGGAAATAGCCCAGTACCAGTGCGGCGGTGGCAGTGAGCACCAGCATGATGGAGGCCGCGATCAGCAGCCCCTTTTGAAGTCCCCGGGGGCGATTTTGCTCCATGCGGGGGGCTTCTTCTTTGAGCTGACCCCTGTCCGGCAGCTGCTCCGGGGGGATCAGATGGATGCTGTCGTCAAAATAGTTGTCCATGAGATCGGTAATTCGTACTTTCAAGGGAAATCCTCCTTTCCAAGGACCTCCTTCAGAACCTTACGGCCCCGGCTCAGCCGGGAACGTACCGTTCCGGAGGGTATGTGCATAAGCTGACTGATCTCCTCACTGGATTTGAGGTAGTAATAGTGGTATAGAAAGATCTTTCGATCCTTGGGAGAGAGCTTCCCAAGGGCTTTTTTGATTTTTCGGGCAAGCTCCTCTCTGAGGATATGGTTTTCCGGGTCGCTGTCCATGTCGGGCAGTTCGATGGTGTCGATATCCATGGGAAGCTCCCGCTTTTTTCGCAGATAGCTTTTGGCACAGTTTCTGGCGGTGGTGCCAAGGTATGCCTTCAGCGCGCCGGAGCGGATGCTGCCGGCGTGGGTCCATATGGCATAAAACACATCGGAGGCCAGCTCGTCCGTCTCGGAACAGGAGCCGATGATATTTGCAATGACCGTGGTCACATACCGCCGGTATTTCTGCATCAGCGCCTCCAGCGCCTCCTGCTGTCCGGCCTGCATGCCCGACAGAATCCGTTCGTCTGTCATGGGTTCACTTCCTTTTTTGGGAAATAACAGCTGTCATTCAATATAACGCAGGAACGGGGGAAAGTGTTGCACAAAAAACTGCTCCGCATTTGGGGGACATAAGACAGTTAGCGGAGCGTATCGGTACCGATGCGCTCCGTTTCCTATGTCATTATGATATGTATCGCAGCCTCCTTGGCTCTCCCTCTGGGAGAGCTGTCACCGAAGGTGACTGAGAGGGCCTTGCACACGCTTTTGATATCCAGCACACCCCTTAGCTCTCCCATAGGGAGAGCCAAGGGTGGCGCATAACGCACTACACGGTACGGTGTATAGAAGCGCATTCGTTATCTGTTCGACAAACTGGAATTTGTCTCTCAGTTAATAAACCTAATCACTTGATGATCGATATCTACTGTTGCCTTAACACCAAAAGGAATGATACAACGTGGCTGTGCATGTCCAATATTGATATTGCACACTATGGGCAAACTCGGATGATTGATTATATCTACCAATATTTGCTTGTATTCCTGCCCATAAGTACCATCCATCGGCTTGCCTATAAGGATACCTGAAATCACATCAAAAATGCCGGTTTCTTTTAGCGCCATTACTGCTTT
>JAQXMD010000046.1 GCA_029012465.1 Oscillospiraceae bacterium
AGCGATACCAGTGCGTCCATGGAACGGTCCGTGTCACTGACATTCAGGAACACAGCGGTCTTTCGGTTGGCGAGGTTCTGGAAATAGATCTGCTGCGGGTTGGTGAACAGCTTCTGCGCTCCATAAAAGGCATACGGCGCCAGCTTTTCGGCAATGAAGCCCTGGATACTGGCATAGGTTCGAGGAGAGCCCTGGACATTGCGGAGCATCTGATACTGGGCTGCCGTAAAGCTGTCGGGCGCAAACTCGCAGACCTCCGCAAACAGCCGGTCAAAGTTGCCAGTGCCCATTTCCCGCAGAAGCCGGATCACACTGCCGAGATGGTGTTCTTTATACGGAAGGTACTCCAGCGTGTAGCTGATCATCGCCGCCAGCGCAATCCGTGCGGACTGTTCCCAGAAGGGGTCATGCTTGGTGTGGACCGGGGACAGTGCGGCGGCGATTTGAAGAATATCCTGCTCGTTGTAGCAGTCCCGCTTTTTGTCACGGCGCACATACAGGAGAGGGTTATATCCGCACGGGGAGTTCTGGCAGTCGGAAAAGTCAATCTCAATGACCTGATAGCCGTTTGCCGTGAGTGCCTTTCCTGCTGCCCGACGAAGCTCACCCTTGCTGCTGGTGGCAATCACGCTCTCGTTGCATTGGAGTATGTTCGGAAGGACATATCCCCGGGTCTTGCCGGAGCCGCTGGGGCCGATGATGGCGTCGTTGTTGTTCAGGCCAGTTCGCCAGGTGTTATTGTCCATAGAGTGGTCTTTGCAAAGAATTCTGTATGACATTGATTTCCTCCTTTACAGCTCATGGATGATCCTGTCTGCCAGCCCCCATTCCACGGCCTGCTCTGCGTCAAAGTAGCTGTCGGAGGCGGTCTTGGCAAGCACATCTTCCAGGCTCTTTCCGGTGTGTCTGGAAATGATATCGGCAATGGTCTGGCGGGTCTGCATCAGGTTTCGGGCAACGGCGTCCACCTTCAGGGCACTGCCGCCGATGCCGCCCGGTATCAGCGGGTCGTGGATCATGACCTTGGAGTGGGTAAGCATGTCCCGCTTATCCCCGGACAGGAACAGGATCGCCGCCATACTCGCGGCAGTCCCGACGCAGACAGTCCGGATGGGACATTGGATGGCTTTCATCACATCGTACAGGGCAAGGCCGCTGGACACCTCCCCGCCGGGGCTGTTGATATACATGGTGATCTCCTGCTCCGGCGCCTCACGATGCAGATACCGGAGCTGTAAAATCAGCGCCGCTACGGAGTCTTCGGTAATCTCACCGATGCACTCTACTTCGCGGCGCTGAAACAGGATGTCCTGAATAGGAATTTGGTTGAGACCTTCGCTGGTCTCCCGGATGATATTGGGAATATAGTACATAGTTCCTCCTTGTCGTCATGTTTTAGGCGGGGAATGCCAGCGGGGCGTGGATATGCTTGACACCGCCTTCTTTCCAGACAGAGCCGCACATACCATAGACGCCCTCAATCGAATAGCCGTCTCCGCCGTCGGGAAGTGCGGAGCGAATATACTTGATGGGCAGCTTAACATCCCGCTCCAGTTCAATTTCAAACACGCTTCCGCCACCGTTCCATGGGTCATAAAGGCCGGTCTCGGTTGTTTTCTCAATGATGATATATCCGCAGTACGGATTTTTACGGGCATCATAAAAGCGGCCGTTGCGCTCCTGAAGTTTGATCAGACGATTGAGCTCCATCAGGTCTCTCAGCGTCATCTCCACCAGGAAAGTTACCGTGTTCATATGGGAACTGATATTTGCCACCTCGACACGCATACTTTCAAGGAAGCCTTTCGGGGCGGGTACATCTCCTTTTTGGAGCGCATTCCAGAGCTGTCCTTTCGTGTACCCCTGTGTTTTGGCAAGCCAGACGATGCCGGCCTTGTCGTCAATTTTTTGATCATAGCTGCCGTACCAGCACGGATAGACGGAATTGAGAACGTAGTCATAATTGCCATCTCCGGTATCGACCATGATATTCACGCGGAACGACTGGTCCAGGAAGTGCTTTTCGGGAAGAAGAAAGTATACCAGCTCGCCCATCAGTTCTTCAAAAAGCTCCTTTTCATCAGTCGTGAAGCCTTGGGAATATGGGCCATTATCCGAAGTGAGTTCCATGCGGACTTCGTTCTCCGCCTCGGTTCTCAACTGGATTTCATAATCAAAGTACCACTCGTCCAACTGCTCCCAAAAGCTCTGCATGGGATCTTCGCTTGTAAGTATTTTTACGGCGGTGGCATTGTCCATCTCGTCACGATAATCGGGATAAATTTCATAAGAGAAGCAGCCGGACTGGTCTTGGTCAAATCCGATTTTTTGGCTTAGAGCTTCCATGATGCACTGCTTCATCTTTTCGTAGTCAGCATTCATCATTTCCCTTTCCCCGAGTGGTATCGTACGCTTTGGCCTGGCAGGTCAGGTACACGTTATA
>JAQXMD010000047.1 GCA_029012465.1 Oscillospiraceae bacterium
ATCTGCAAACGGGACCCCCGGGAGGGCAAGGTAACCACCGGCGGTATTGTCACTGTGAAGGACAGCGCCGACAACTGGTATCTCTCCTGGACCATCAACCGTCAACCCCAGTTCAAGTCCCAGGATAAGAATATGGTCCTGGTCTGGCTCTACGCCCTGAACACCAACCGGGAGGGCAACTACGTCAAAAAGGCCATGCGGGACTGCACCGGCGAGGAGGTTTGCCGGGAGTGGCTGTATCACATCGGCGTGCCTGTGGAAAAGATCGATTCCCTGGCCAAGGATGCCTGCAACACCACCACCTGCTTCATGCCCTATATCAATGCCTTCTTCCAGCCCAGAAAGAACGAGGACCGGCCCCGCATCGTCCCCGAGGGTTCCGTCAACTTTGCCTTCCTCGGCCAGTTTACCGAAACTCCCCGGGACACTATCTTCACCATCGAATACTCCATGCGCACCGGCATGGAAGCAGTGTACACTCTGCTCGATATCGACCGTGGCGTGCCTGAGGTTTGGGGCAGTAAGTACGATGTGAGAGAGCTTCTGCGTGCCTGCTACTATGCAATCGACAAGAAACCCATCACCGATGTAAAGCTGTCTTTCAAGGAGAAGGAAGCGCTCAAGATCCTTTTGAAGAAGGTCCAGGGAACGGATCTTGAGATCCTCTTGAAAGAAAGCGGGCTCATCGGGTAAGCCGTTTCTGAGGCAAAAGAAATTTCTAACTGCTATACGAGAAAAATTTCTTTCTAAAACGCTAATTTGTCATAGCTCGATCAGAGTTAAATTGCACGATACAGCTATCTTATCTGTATCGTGCGATTTGTTTAGTGAATGATTGGCTACTATTTCCACGAGTACGCCAAGCGCACAGCAAAAATGTGGAAACGCAAAAACTGTGAGAAATATTTTCCTGTGGAGGGCCGCATCTACAAGAAAGTCGGCGCTATTCGCGCTCTTTCCTTGTCAACAAATCCCTCCGGGACGAGTCCCGGAGGGATGACTACCGTTAAAAGTGGGTGTAGGTTTCTGCCTGCAAATGCCGCTTGCCGCACATGAATGCAGGAAATCATTCTATCAGGACTCTATTGAAAATCATTTTTGATGCCGAATCATTTCATCCCACATGTACACACGCCATAATTATGAGTCACGGGCTCCTAGGAAGTTCTCCTTTCAGAGAAATCCACAAAAGTTCATCACTTGGAACCTACCTGGCACCGTTTCGATTTTCGGAGATATAGATCTTCAATTCCTGCTGTGCGCGGTGATATTGGACGGCATCTAAAGTGACCTTTCCTCGTTCGGTGGAAATGAGGCCATCCTTGCCGAATCTGGTCAGAATGCGGTTGATGGTCTTGACCGTCATTCCCACTTCTTCGCTGATCTGCTGGCGAGTCTTTCCGATAACCACCCGCTCCGCCTTGCGGATACCACAGGTCTCCGCCTGCTGTGTGATGTATTTCAGCAAGACATATTTGGCGGAATAAAACAGCCGCTCTCCCCGGCTATAACTAGAACAGTACAGCTTGGCTGCCACGTGTTCGCTGAGTGACCGCAGCAGCTGAGGGTCCTGTCGAAGCCAGGCGTCAAATGTATTGACCGGTAGATAGGCGACCAGACAGTCCGTAACGCTCTCAATGGTAACAGAGGTGGTGGAAGCCCCCGCTAACAAAGCAACTTCTCCCACAAAAGAAACGGCGTCATTCATTTCAATCATAAAGACATTACCGTTTTCGAACTCATTCACCACGCGAAAAGAACCCCTCAGTAAGATACCGATGCTCTCCAGATATGAGTCTTTCTGACGGATGATTTCATGTGGGCCATAGGCTTTCATGCTGAACTGACCATCCAGTCCTTCCGGGATGTGTGCGGCGAATTCTTCCAATTGGGGTGCGATCTCCAACAGTTCTGCAAAGCGCATAAAACCACCTCCGAAAACCATGATACCATGGCTTTCGGAGGTGAACAAGAGTTACCACTGGCAGAGCCAGGGGTTTTTTTCAAAGAGAATCTCAGCTTCTCTGCGAATACGTTCCTGATCCAAGGTCAGCAGTTCCCGGTCCTTCATCAGCAATACGCCGTCCACGATGGAATGGCGGACATCGACACCACTGGCGCTTTCCACCAGAGAATGGACCAGATTTTGGGTCGGCCACAGATGCGGTGCATCGGTATCAATGGCGATCAGATCCGCGAGCCCGCCAGGTTCAATGGTGCCCAGTCCCGGCTGGAACAGGGATGCGGCGCTGCCCTGCGTCGCCATGCGCAGCAGTGTTTCGGCGGGCATGATGGAGGAGTTAGCCTCCGCGATGCCTCGGGTCACATTCATCACGCCCCGGAACAGCCGCATCTCCCGGAACAGATCCAGGCCGCCGTGGGCGGAGCCATCGGTGCCGAAGCCCACGGGAACTCCCGCCTGAAGCAACTGGGGCGTAGGAGGCACGCCCTTGCCGCAATTGGAAAAAGGACAGTGGGCCACCCGGATCTGGTGTCGGCCCAGGATCTCAATTTCCTCCTGAGAGAGGAAAATGCAATGAGGAGCCACCATGGGCGCGGCGAGCAGGCCCTCTTCCTCCAGCCAGACGAAGGGACGGCGGCCATGCCGCTCCATGAACTCCGTCACCTCGCTGGCGTACTCATTCATGTGGGTCTCCACCGGAACGCTGTCTTCGGCAGCAGCTTCAAAGACCGCCTGCAGCAATTCCTCGCTGACAGCGGTGGGGGTGGTAACGGAGTAGATGGGCGCCAGTCTGCCGGACAGGGCACTTTTCATCGTCCGCAGCCGGGCCACGGCATCCGGCACGGATACGGCCCGCAGGCTTTCCGGCGCATAGGGGTTGTCGTTGGTCATGACCGTCAAACGGCCCCGAAGGCCGGCCCGTTCATAGACCTCGGCAAATATCTCCGGGTATTTTCCTCCGGCGTCCACAAAGCCGGTGGTGCCGCAGGAGATCATCTCCATGGCAGCAAGCTCGGCGCTGAGCCGGGACATCTCCGGATCCAGGCGGCTCTCAAAGGGAACATTGACCCGCTTCCAGATGACCGGCTTTTCATCCAGGAGACGGCCACGCAGGAGCTGCTGGCTGGTGTGGATATGCCCGTCCACCAGGCCAGGCATCCAGAGCAGATGTTTCCCGGAAATGACCGTGTCCGCCTGATAGTCCCGTGCGCCGCTGTCCGTGATCTCCAGGATGCGGCCTTTGGAGATTGCAATGGTCTTTCCGGATACCACCGTCATGTCCGGTGCCAGATAGCGAGCTCCGGTCAGCAGGATATCACATTGAATGGTGCTGTTTTGCATAAGAGGCCTCCTATTTCAGCAGCATATACAGCGCGAAGCAGATAGAAAACGCGGCCACTCCCCGCTTTAAAAGGTGCTGTGGAACATGAGCGGCAGAGACGCTGCCAATGAAAACGCCCACAGCATGGCTGAGGACAGCGACTGTCAGAAACGAAAACAGCGTGAAAGGCGCACACTGACTTCCATAGACAGCAATCGCCGGCAACGCAATGAATACCGAATCTAACAGAGCAATTCCTACCGCCATTTTGGCCGGGACTCCCAGGGCCACCAGCAGCGGCATCACCAGCACCGGACCCCCGGCACCGGACAGGGCGCAGATAATAGCGGTGGTAAATCCCAATACCAGCAACACAAGCGAACATGGCATCTTCTCTCCAGCGGCTTCCCGCTGAGGCCGCAGCTCCCGTACAGCGATGGCAATGCCGGAGAGCAGTACCACCACATGCAGGACCGTCTTGACTGTGGCCGGAGCCAGCAGCCCCCCCAGCGCCGCCCCTACCAATCCGCCAGCCAGACTCCCGGCAGAGAGACAGAGGGCGGGACGCAGGGGTACCTCTCCCCTGCGGCTGTAATTCAACGCGCCGATAGCGCCAGAGACGGCAAAGCACAGGAAACTGGCCAGCAGGCTCTCCGTCACAGAAAGACCGCAGGCATTCACAAAAAGGATCGGCAGCAGAAAGCCCGCCACGCCACACCAGCCAATGCACAGTCCCACGGCAAAACAGCCGCCCACGGCGATCAGGTATACCATGGCGTCAGATAGCGTGGGTCAGCTGCAGAACCACCTGGGCAATGCAGAGAGAGCCGAAGAACGTACCGGTCATCACCAGAATGGTAATGAGGATCAGCTTCCAGCCCTGCTTCAGGAAAACTTTGAGCTGGTTGCTGATGGACATACCGGCGAAGGCACCGACCATGGTCAGCGGCGCGGTGAAATTGATCTTTCCCGCCGCCTGGATCACAAACTCACTGACAGGAGACAACGGACAGGCGCACAGCAGGCCCAGAATGGAGCAATAAGCCACGGTGGGGAGCTTCAGCGGA
>JAQXMD010000048.1 GCA_029012465.1 Oscillospiraceae bacterium
CTTTATCGCCCGGCATAATTGCCCGGAGTATCTGAAAGAATGCGGACGGCTGCAGATTCGGCTGAAGGAGGAAACGCTTCGGAAAGAATGCGAAAGCACCATATTGCTGCGTTAACCGATAAACACATAATTGAAAATGATACCTGCGATAAATCCAATCGCAGGTATCTTGTGTCTTCATTGGTATACATCGCTTTTTATAGGCGCTTGATTACACGGGGAATCAGAAGCCGCTGCTTCACAGTCTTATGCCTGAATGCTGTTGGGAAACAGTCTGCTGTCCGTGTGGGGAATCCATAATCATTTCCTCCTATTTAATCCAGATCCTTTCCTTGATCCCGATAAGAACTTTCCAGAGGGGTGGTGATGGCGGCTTCATTACTGTACTTATCCACGAATTTGACCGCCTTGTCAATGGGCAGGATGGTGCCGGCTCCGGCGACACAACCACCGGGGCAGGCCATGCCTTCCAACAGATAGCCCTTGTATTTTCCGGTCTTAGCCATCGTCATCAGCTTGCGGCACTCCCGCAGGCCCTCTGCCCGGGCGGTTTTAATCTCCAGCCCGGGATTCTGCTGCTGGGCCAACTCAGTGACGGCCTTGGCAACGCCGCCGGACACTGCGAAGCCACGGCCAGCGGCGGTGCCTTCATTCAGTCCCTCGCTCTCCGGTAAGGTAGCAAAAACAATCTCCTTGGCTTCAAACATCCCCTGGAGCTCCTCGAAGGTCAGCACGAAGTCCACATCGGAGCGAATGTTCTCCCGGATGGCTTCCAGCTTTTTTGCGGCACAGGGACCTACGAAAACCACCTTGCTGCCGGGATATTTCTTTTTCATCAGCCGTGCGGTGAATAGAAGAATAAATCGCGGCAGCCTTTTGGACTGCCGCGAACGTTTTTACGCAACACAAATACACAGGAGAGAGCCCCTGCGTTTTGATACTATTATCTGACTGAAAGCTCACAAAGATTTCCGAGGATGATTTGCGCAAAACAAGGCGACGTGCAGCCGGGCTGACGCCCTGCAAAGACGACAACGCAGTTTTGCGCAAATCAGACCGGAAAGATTGTGAGATTTTAGCCAGATAATAGTATTAGCTCCCATTGCGTCAATTGCCGATTTCCCGAGGGAAGCCGATATGCACAACGGAGAAAAGGAGAGATCCTCATGGAACAGCAATTTCTTTCTCAATGGGAAAAATGTCGGAAAATGGCTGCTGAGGCCGGGGTGCGGATGCGTCCGGTGGATGCCGGGGAGGCTATGAAAACCGCCCATCGGCTCCTCTCCGGCAGCCGAACCAGCGACGGCTTTTCGGATTTGGTGAGAATCGGCCATACGGAATGGAGCCTGGAGGCTTTGGCGGTGGACAAGCGCTTCACAGGGTTATTCAGCGACGAAGAGGCCAACGAAGCCCTTGCCCGGCTGATGGAGGTGGGCTATTTCTCATGTGCGCATCGTTTTTAAGGAGTATAAAGTCAATGAACGCTGCACCCCTTTCCCTCCCCTCCGGGGAGGGTGGGCGAGCTTGCGAGGTCGGGTAATCAGCTAGAGCACCATAGAGTCAATGAACGGTTCCCTTACGTTTTTGACGGTAGGGAACGGCCTATGTGTCGTTCCGAACCTCTCGCCAACCGGGCGCCCAGGAGGATTCCTACTTGGTTGGATATCCCACCTGCGGAACGACACACAGATCGTTCCCTATGGTTCATTCAGGGAAAACACCTTTTCGTTGGCGAAAGCCGGCAAAAATAGTTTCAAGAGATATGGGAGGAAACAACATGAAACGAGGAGTCTGTATTTTGGCGCTGCTGCTGGCAATGCTCCTGCCGTTGGCGGGACAGGCTTGGGCGGAGGAGCCTCACATCATGGACAAGCTGGGCGTTGGCTGGAACCTGGGCAACAACTTCGATGCGCCGGACGGGGAGCTGGCCTGGGGAAATCCCAGAGTAAAGGCGGAGCTTTTCCCCAAGGTGAAGGAGCTGGGCTTCGACACCGTCCGTATCCCTATTTCCTGGGGCCGCCATGTCTCGGGGGCGCCGGAGTACATCATTGACGAAGCGTTCATGACCCGGGTGGACGAGGTGGTGCGCCAGGCGTTGGATGCCGGGCTCTACGTCATCATCGATGCCCACCACGACAATAATATCTACAGCCCCGCGCCGGACAATGCGGAGCAGGGCAAGACCTATCTGAATGCCATCTGGAGCCAGGTTGCCGCCCAATTTGCCGATGTGGACGAGCATCTCATTTTCCAGACCATGAATGAGCCCCGGGTGGAGGGCAGCTCTTATGAATGGGAATTGAGCCTGGCCAAAAAGGATCATCAGCAGATCGTAGAGGTCACCAACCAGCTGAACCAGACCGCTCTGGATGCCATTCGGGCCGGGGGCGGGTGGAACGAGAGCCGGTATGTGCTGGTCTGCCCCTATGCGGGAAAGCTCCACTCCGCCGCCAACGCGTTTTTCCGGATGCCCCAGGACAGCGTCGAGAACCGCCTGATGCTCTCCGCCCACATCTACTCGCCCTACAATCTGTGTCTGAATCTGGATCCCAAGCTGAACACCCTGCGCCCCCGGGATCTTGCTCTGGTGAAGTATGAGCTGAGCACCCTGGACAAGTGGTTCGTCCAAAAGGGGATTCCGGTGGTGATTGACGAGATGGGCTGCACCGACAAGGACAATCCGGATGCCCGCTATGAATGGGCCAAGGGCTTTATCGAGCTGGCGGATTCCTTCGGCATCCCCTGCGTGGTGTGGGACAACGGATGCCTCCACAGCGGCATGGACAATTTCGGCCTGATCGATCGGGTGAAGCTGGAGGTCTACCCCGAATCCGAATGCATCTATAACGGTCTGATGGGGAAATAATCCGGAAAAACGGGTTAATTGTTGTTTGGCGGGTTCGCCCCGTGGTAAAAACGTGTATTGAAACCGTAGGGAACGGCCTGTGTGCCGTTCCGAATGTCCTGTCACACAGGATGTATCAGCGCAGCGGCACATAGGCCGTTCCCTACGGGCAAAATCTGACAAACAACGATTTGCCGCCGAAGGGACCCGTTTTCTCTTTTATTATGTATATCCAATCCATAAGGAGATTTTTCTATGAAACGATTCTTTTGTATGCTGCTTTCCGCCCTGCTGCTTCTATCAACCTGCCCTGCCGGGTTTGCGGATTTGGAGGGAGAACCCCCCCAGTGTGTGGACCTGATGCTGGAAACCAACCCTTCCACCGGCTACAGATGGGTCGCCCAGTCCGGCAACAAGGAAATCGCCTATATCGAGGATCTTGGCATTCGCAGCAGTGAGGGCGAAGTGCTTC
>JAQXMD010000049.1 GCA_029012465.1 Oscillospiraceae bacterium
GCCAGAAGAAGATCTTCCGGAGTGGTAGGTGTTCCGGTGGTAGGCAGATCGGCAGAAAGCTCTTTCAGTATGGATTCGCAGAGCTGACGGATCTTTACCGGATCGTCTGCCTGCCCAAGAGCCTCGATTTGCTGTAGACGGCGATTTGACGGTGACATAAGAATACCTCCGGTCGGGCGTTTTCAGGACTCTCCACAAGCAAGAACCCTAAGTGAATTATAGCTGTTTTTTCAGCACTTTTCAATGATAACAAAAGCGGCACAGAGACTGCCGCAGAAAGGAACTTCTATGGATGAGATAAAGATTAAAGAAGGGATTTTTCCGGCGCCGCCCACGGGTGATGCCGGGGAACTTCCGCCCATGAATGCGGGTGGCCCTCCGGGGAGAGAACCGATCATACTTCCGGAACTGGATTGGGACAATCTGACCCTTCATTGGGCACAGTATCAGGACAAGTGGACCTTGTCTGAGGACGGCACCTATTACGCTCTGAAATTCGTCTACTATGCCACGAAGCTTCTAAGCCGAGACCACCAGTACATGAACATCTATGTACCGGCAGCATATCTCAGCCCCGACGGAACCGTGAATCCGGTGGGAGCCTGTGGCGGCTACACCGCCCGGACAGCCCCTGTGGTCATGTACAATAACTGCGGCGGCTGGATGTCCTCGATCCCCGGTGATGTGAATCCGGACTACATCCGGGCGGGCTTTGTCCATGTGAATGTGGGCGCCAGAAGCCGTGATCTGGGTGCGGTGGGTAAGGGCCCGGCTGCCTGTGTGGATCAGAAGGCGGCTGTGCGTATGCTCCGGCTTAACGATGAAATGATTCCCGGTGACAAGAACAGAATCATCTCCTGCGGCGGCTCCGGCGGCGGACAGATGAGCTCCATCCTCGGTGCCACCGGCAATATGGCGGACTATTACCCCTTCCTCGAGGAAATCGGTGCAGCGGGCATTGAAAAACTGCCCGATGGAACTTATTCCAGTACCATCCCTGACCATATTTATGCCTCCCAGTGCTTCTGCCCCATTGCAGACATCAATAACTCGGACATAGCCTACGCATGGCAGCGGTTTGATGACCCCAACATCAGGTTTTCCGGCTTTGCCATTGTGGGAGAAAAGGAACTGACACCCTTCCAGCTGGCGCTCCAGAAGGATCTTGCGGCCGCCTACGCCCCATACATTAACAGTCTGGAGCTGTGCAGCGAGGACGGCGTTCCCCTACGGCTGGGGGAGGATTTAAGAAGCGGCAGTTACTACGAGCAGATGCTCCGTAATATTTCTGATGCACTCAATGCATGGCTGAAGGACAAGACCGCACCCGATGGCAGCCTGACCTATGAGCAGGCCATTGGCTTTGAAGGAAAAGAAACCCACAGCTTTCCCTCGGCAGATGCCTATTTTGCTTCCCTCAAGGATACTGAGCGCTGGCTGGTAAAAGAAGAAGGCGGCTATCGTGTCACCAGCCTGCCGGGCTTTATTCAGGGAACCGCACTGCCCAGAGGCAAGGCCGTCCCCGGCTTTGACACCTTCTACTGTCAGGCGGAAAACAATGCCTTCGGCCAGCCCGAGGAGGCCGGTGTGCATTTCAGCGAAAGCGTTGGTTCCATTCTGGAAAAGAACAAAGCACGCTATGAGCCCCTGGCCGGTGCAGAGGAATGCGACATGGATGCCTACATCGCCCACAGCAAGCGGGAAGATCTGAAAAAACAGGTTTATCTCTACAATGCAACCCACATTCTTCTGGACAATGCTGCCGGCAAGGTGAAATCCGACTTTGCAAAGTTCTGGCGCACCCGCAACGGCACCGCTGATGAGCACACCAGCTTCGCCATTGCATATAACCTCTGTATGGCGGCGAAGAAGGCCGGCGCGGAGGTAGACTATTCCCTGATCTGGAATGCACCCCACGGGGACGTAGACGGTGACGGTACCGGCACCTTTGTCCAGTGGGTACAGAATATCTGTAATTAACGAAAGGAGAAAACACATGAGAAAGCTATTTGCCCTGATCCTTGCGCTGACGATGCTGGTCAGTCTGTTTGCAGGCTGCGGCAGTACCGCAGAAGCCCCGGCAGAAGCCGGTTCTGATGCGCCTGTTGTCTCTGAAGCAGAACCCGAAGCAGAGGACGACGCAACCGAAGCCGATGAACCTGACTGGGAGGATTCCGAACTGGAGGAGGATGCTCCGGAAGCCAAAGAAGTTCTCGAGCCCAGAGTGATTACCCTTCCCATTACCGAAGATGTAGTAACCTACTCCTACTGGTGCTGCTATGCCCCCTTTGCCGCTGATCTGGTTGACACCTCTACCATGCAGGGCCTGGCCGTGCTGGACGAGCTGCAGCGGATCACAAACATTCACTTTGACATTACCGCTGCAAACGGTGCTGCAGAGCAGGACAATTTCAACCTGATGGTTGCAGCCGGTGACTACTGCGACATTCTCTTTGCCATGGGCTACTATGGCACCGGCCTTGAGGGTGCCGTTGAGGACGGCATCATTCAGGATCTGGCCGAACTCCTCCCCGAAAAGTGTCCCAGCTACTGGTCAAAGCTCTCTGAGGACACCTCCACCCTGATGGCTGCCTACACCGACAGCGGTTATATGCCCACCGTGTGCGCCCTGCTTCCCGAAAACGGTCAGGAAGTAGTCGGCCCTGTGGTTCGCGGCGACTGGCTGAAGGAATTCGAGATGGATGTACCCCAGACCTATGACGCTCTGTACGACTATCTGAAGAAGGCACTGGACGAGAAGGGCGCACACTTTGAGCAGCCCACCACCGACGGCCTGAACGCCGATATCGGCTATGGCGTAGGTCTTGCCCTCGACACCAACAACGGTGCCGACACCTATTCCGTTGTAGACGGTGAGGTTGTATTCAGCTTTGCCACTGACGGCTTCAAGGATTATCTGAAGTTTATGAACCGCCTGGCAACCGACGGCATCATCCCCAAAGACTTCTTCTCCAGCACCAATGCTGACCTCAGCTCTCAGTCTCGTCTGGACTTTGGTCTGGGTACCAACAGCCTTGTAAGCGTTTCCGCTGCAAACTCTTCCGACATTATGATGAATGCCGAGGAAGGCTTTGAGATGGCAGTTCTGCCCTATGTCTCCCCCGATGGCAGCGAGACCCATGTAGGCACCCCCGCACTTGTTGGCCGCATGAAGGACAATGACGCATGGGCATTCTCCGCAGACTGTGATGACATTGATCCCCTGCTGGATATGGTAGAGTACTTGTTCACCGATGACGCTTACCTGCTGACCAACTACGGTGTTGAGGACGTTGCCTATACGCTGGACGAGAACGGCGATCCCCATTACACCGATCTGATCGTGAACAACCCCGATGGACTGAGTTATTTCTTTGCAAGCTATGTCTACGCTTCCAACGCAGCGTGGTCCTTCGTTCCCTTTGTCAATGACCTTTCCAGAACCTTCTATGATTTCACCGATAATCAGTGGGAGGTCTATGACGGGCTCCGCACTCTGTCCGACTGCCGGGATAACTACCCCACCTATGCAGCAATGACCATTGACGAGACCGAGGAATATGCATCCATCGAGTCCGATCTGGGCACCTATATGGACAGCCGCATTCTGGAGTTCATTACCGGCGCAGCGGATATTGATAAAGAGTTTGATGCATATGTTGAAACGCTTTACGATATGGGTCTGCAGGATATGATCGACATCAAGCAGGCTGCATACGATCGTGCCGCTGACAGATCTGCAGAACTGATTGGATAATTTCCGATACGGTACAACGAGTATCATTTTAGCCGGGGGCGTTACATCGCCTCCGGCTGTTTTCGTGTTGGATGTGGGATCTTTCTATATATCTGAAGACACAGGGACGGTTCTTTTGTCTGGCTTTGTTATTGTCTCAGATGTCTCTCAATGATAGCCTTCGAGATGCCGGTCAGGCGGCTGAGCTGTATCCCAACATCAGATTTTTTCGTGCCGCTCTGACCGTCACAAGCATCCCCTTTGCGGTTTATGATACGGATAGCATGGCAGAATCAATTCGACGTCCCCTTGCCTGCCAGACTCCCATACAATTCAGGGTTGGGACTGCAA